>JAYUPM010000102.1:0-4711 GCA_043760145.1 Spartobacteria bacterium | reverse complement strand
GTTCATGGCAACCAGTTTGGAAACGCTCATGTGCTCAAAAAAGCGCCGGCAACGAGAAGGGCGCCGAGCACCATTGAGCCCCAGACAATATAAGAGGTGCGAATAAGCGAAGCGTCCTGAATCGCGGAATCCTCAAGTGAAGATTCGATCTTCGATTGGATCTGGAGAATCCCGCGCCGGAACCGGGCAACCCGTTCAAGCACATGCGGTTGATTCAATGGGGCCAGGGAGTTATCGGCGAGAACGCGACCAATCTGCTGATAAGGATCGGTCTTGGCGCGCTCTAATGTGTCATTTTCTTTGGCGATCCGGAGCTTCTCGCGCTCATTGGCCTTGATCTCGGAAGCCAGTTCACGATCGGCCACTGAGAATAGGGCCTCCAATTCCTCGATCTTGCGGTCGAGTGCAGCGAGGGTTTGATTTTTGGAAACCAGCAATGTCTCCAGCGTCTTGATCTCGCTGGCCACGTGCATGTGTTTGGTGCGCAGGTCGGCCTTCTCGTTGGGAATAGCCACCGTCCGATCACGCAGCCTGCCAAGATCGTCGCGCACCTGCGGGGTCCGTCGTTCAGCCCCGAGCAACTTTGTATAAAGGAGCTGCACTTCACGGAACTCGCGGTCCAGGGCCGGGATCCGACGCTCGTATTGGGGCTCTTGTTTACGATATCCGATGAGTTGCTTCTGGATCCCCTCGATCGGATCAGCAACTGCCCGTTTCTCAGCCTGCAATTTCTGACGTGTCTCCTCAAAAAGCCGCGCCGCCGCCCCGCGCTTCTCCAATAGATCGCGAATCACAAGCACCACCTCCGCCCCCTGGTTGGTCAGGCGTGATTGTTCGCGTTCGAAGTTCTTGATCTTATCCACCTCGACTTGTGTTTCCGCATCGAAATCCGCCTGCTGCCATCCGAGCAAACCAAGCTCCGCCTCCGCCTTGCCTAACCTGCGACGGGCGGCGGCGATTCGAAGCCGGTTGAGTAGCCGGCCAAATTTCCGGGTTAACTCCCGGAAGCCTGGCGTGAGATAGTCCACTTAGTCAGAGTTGGCGCTTAAGGTGGCGATGATCGATATGTCCTCAAGCGTGGTGGTATCGCCGGTCACAGGTTTGCCACTGGCAATTTCCTTGAGCAACCGGCGCATGATTTTCCCGCTCCGCGTTTTTGGCAATGCATCGGCAAAGCGGACATCATCAGGTTTGGCGATTGGACCGATGACATGGCCAACATGGCGGCGCAATTCTTCGCGCAAAGTCGGCACCAATGTAACCCCGCTCTTGAGCACCACAAATGCCACAATCCCCTGCCCTTTCAACTCGTCCGGCCGACCCACCACCGCCGCCTCCGCCACCGCCTTGTGACTGACCAGGGCGCTCTCCACTTCGCTCGTCCCAAGCCGATGCCCGGCCACATTGAGCACATCGTCGATGCGACCGACGATCCAGAAATATCCATCCTTGTCCCGGCGCGCGCCGTCTCCGGCAAAATAGGCGCCTTTGACTTCGCTCCAATACGCTTTTTTATAACGGGCCTTGTCCCCATAAATGCTGCGGAGCATCGAGGGCCATGGTTTGCGAATGACCAGTTTGCCTCCGACATTTGGCCCGACCTCGTTGCCATCATCATCCACAATGGCCGCATCCACGCCAAAGAATGGAAGCGTTGCCGAGCCCGGCTTGGTTGGCGTGGCGCCCGGCAGCGGAGTGATCATGATTGCGCCTGTCTCAGTCTGCCACCAGGTATCCACAATCGGACAGCGTCCGCCTCCGATCAGGTTGTGATACCACATCCATGCCTCGGGATTGATCGGCTCCCCGACCGACCCCAGCAGTCGCAACGAAGTAAGATCGTGTTTCTTTACCCACTGATCGCCCCATCGAATAAACGCGCGGATCGCTGTCGGCGCAGTGTAAAAGACAGTGACGCCGTATTCGGCGATGATCTTCCAGAACCGATCATTCTCGGGCCAGTTCGGGGCGCCTTCATACATCAAAGAAGTGACTCCACACGCCAATGGGCCATAGACCAGATAACTATGACCAGTAACCCAACCCACATCGGCCGTGCACCCGTAGACATCTTCATCGCGCAGATCGAAGACATACTTGCATGTGGCATAAGCCTGCATGAGATATCCGCCCGTCGTGTGGAGAATCCCCTTCGGTTTGCCCGTCGAGCCGCTCGTGTAGAGAATGAATAGCGGATGCTCACTATCGAACGCTTCGGCCGGACAATTGGCATCCACAAGTTCCATCTCCCGGTGCCACCAAACGTCGCGCTTATCCTCCATGTGAATCTCATTCCCCGCTCGCTTGAAAACTATCACCCGTTTGATGCCCTGCGGGTCATCTTTCAACGCATCATCCACATTTTTCTTCAACGGCACTATCGACCCTCGGCGATATCCGCCATCGGCCGTGATCACAATGGAAGCTTTGCAATCCGCGATCCGGTCCCGGATCGATTCCGCACTGAATCCGCCAAAAACAACGGAGTGCGTTGCCCCAATGCGGGCACACGCGAGCATGGCGACGGAGGCCTCGGGAATCATCGGCATGTAAATGAGAACCCGGTCCCCCTTTTTCACCTTGTTGCGCTTTAAAACATTGGCGAAGCGGCACACTTCCCGATGCAACTGGTGATAAGTAAGCACCCGCTTCTCGCCCGGTTCACCCTCCCAGATGATTGCCGCCTTGTTCCGCCTCGGCCCGGTCAGGTGCCGATCGAGGCAATTCTCGGAAACGTTGATTTTTCCCCCGACAAACCATTTGGCGTCCGGCTCTTTCCAATCGAGCACCTTGCTCCATTTTTTCTGCCATGTCAGTTCAGCCGCTTCCCGTCCCCAAAATTTATCCGGCCGCTTGATCGATTCCTCCCACATCAACCGATACTGTGCCAGGCTCTTTATCCGGGCGTTTTTAGAAAACTCCTTGGACGGCTTAAATACGCGATTTTCGTGAAGGTGAGACTCGATTGATGTGCTCATGAAGAAATGATGAAAATATTACGGGCTGCTTAGGTAACAGCCCCGGCGGGGGTTCACAATTCAAAGTTGCCCAGAGGATTTTATCTCTGGGCATCGCCTTCGATTGGTCCCATTGATCCCATCCCTCCTATTGGTTGGCTGCGATCCGGGAAAGGTTTTATAGGAAAAAATTTGTTTCCGTAAAGAAGCGTTGTATAATTTCTTTATGCACCCCGCGCTGCGCTCTCTTCTCGCCGCGTTTTCCGCTGCTTCCTGCCTCTTTCCAAGCTTTCTTCACGCCGACCTCGAATATCGCAAGGTCGCCGTTTTTCCCATTCCGGGAAAGGCCCACTCGGTGGCGTAAGCCGCGGGGCCGACGGCGCATTTTATGGGACCAATGTGGGACGCGGCACCTCCACTCTCGGCACGATCTTTCGACACGTCCCAGGCACCGCGGCAACAACGGGTGTAAACTTTACTTTCACCGGCACAACTGGCGCGACTCCGCGATCCGGCCTCCACCGGGATGATGCTGGCAACCTCTGAGGCATTGCCAATGGCGACAACGCTGACCCGAGCAAGATCGGCACTGTATTCGTCCTTTCCGCGGGAAGCGCTGGGGCAAAAGGCAATTGCGGCGAGACGCCGCAGCCACGAAGAGGCCCTTTTTCATCCTTCATAATTCATCCCTCATCCTTTTCTTAAGAGGCTCCAGATCCGCGTAAAATGCTCGGGGCCAAATCCCATCGCCACTTTCAGTTGATAATCCCGCTCTAAAACATTCTCGATCCGCTGGCACCGCCGGAAATCTTTCCATGAAATAAATCCCTGCGCCCACGCCCAATGGCCGTAGACCGGGACGGGGAAATCGCTTCCGTGGATCAACCGCGAAACCACCGGTTCGCGCAGGCATTCCGGAACGTGCCGGCCGCGGATCGGGACATTGAATGCACTCGTGTCGCCATACAGGTTTGGAAACCGGGCAAGCATCCCGGCAAATACGCCAAAGTATTCGGGATCAAAAAGCCCGCTCTTGGTTCCGCAATGGGCGGCCACGATCTTGACTCCAATCTCCAACGGACGCGTCAGGGTGCGCGGATCCGCGAACGCTTTGTTGATCACCGGCACCGTGTGCTCCCCTCCGGTGTGGGCAAGCAGCGGCAACCCCGATTCAGCCATCCGTTCCCAGAACCGGGTCAAGCGCGGGTCGCCGCAATCGATGTTGTGGCAATTAGGAAGGCATTTCATCATGACCGCCCCGCCCTCAATGCAGCGCTCCAGTTCTTCAAGCGCATCGAGCCGCGCCGGATGGATGGAAACCGCCGGGAGAAATTCCGGATATTCCCGGGCCAGCTTCAGGACGTATTCATTGGGAACGTAAAAAGAGCCGAGATTCTCCAGCAATTTGCCGGCCCGATCGTAAACCCTGTCCTGGGCAAGGATAACGATCGCTTTGAGCGAAGAAGTGCGGACCATCTCAATCAAGCGCGCGACATACAAACGCTCCAGCGGTCCGCGACTCGCCGAAAGAGGGAGCCCGATGTGTCGCATCATGAACCCGGCCAGGAGATGATGAGAGGCGGGAATTCTCAGCCAACAGCCGCTTCCTTCGGAGCCGTTGCCGACAATATGGACGTGCGCATCAACGGGTGGGAGGGGCATCTCAATTCTCAAATTTGAATTCACTACCATCCCATAGGGTGGAAAAAACGGGGCGGGAGTCTTGATTCTATAAGGGGTTGTGGGTGGTTTTA
>JAYUPM010000101.1:0-4717 GCA_043760145.1 Spartobacteria bacterium | reverse complement strand
CCCGCGTTGCTCGTCGGTTACAGCCCACAGCGGGGATGCGCCCTCCTCGCGCCTTGGCCAAGGTAAAAATCGAAGCAACGCGGCTTGCATGGGTTTTTCAACAGACTCCTAAGAGCGTCGCTTTCGATTTCGGAGTCAATTCTTTTAGCGGAACCGCTGATAAAAGCCATCCGTGGTTAAACTTCTCCGCAGAGCCGGGTTTTGAATGGGAGGAATCCGCTTTTGCGATGGTTTTAAGCAATACCGGGGTTTAAACAATCCCGCCACCACCATCCCACGGGGTAAAAAATCTCCCATCCAGCGACGCCGCGACTCAGACAAACACGCTAAACAGATACGCCGCCCCGGGCATATCGCAACCTGGTCACCAGCGGGGCGCCATTGCCCCGTCCAAAAAACCCACTCTAAGCCGAAAGGAACAAGTCCATGTTCAAGCGAATGTCACTGATGGTGGTTTTGGTAATCCTGTTTCTGGGCGGGATCGGTTACTGGAAGTATCTTAAGATCCAGGCCGGGATAGCTAAAGGCGCCAAGTTCGCCGGGATGACGACGGCCGTCACCACCACGCGGGTGAAGGCGCAAACGTGGCAGCCTGTGCTCAATGCCGTTGGCTCATTGAAAGCGATTAATGGCGTCATGATCAGCACGGATCTCGCCGGGATCGTCTCCGAGATCGCCTTTGAATCCGGGACCGCCGTCAAAAAAGGGGCGTTGCTCCTCAAGCTCGACACGCAGCAGGAAGAAGCCCAACTGCGCTCAATGGAAGCCAAACGCGACCTGGCCAAACTCGACCTCGAACGCAAACGGGATCTGGTTGCAAAGAAAGCAATTTCCTCCGCCGAATTTGACACCGCAGAGAGTGCCCTGAGCCAGGCCCAGGCCGCCGTGCAGGAAACCAAGGCCCTCGCTGGACGCAAACGTATCGCAGCGCCTTTTGACGGTGTGCTCGGGATTCGTCAGGTGAATCTTGGACAATATGTGAATCCCGGGGCGGCCATGGTTCCACTGGAGTCACTCGACCCGATCTATGTCGTGTTCGCCCTTCCACAGCAGCATATCGGCACGGTGGCCAAGGGGGGGGAACTGCGCCTCAACGCGAGCGGGATAAACGGAACACCTTTTGAAGGCCAGATCACCGCCGTCGATTCGCGCGTCGATGAAGCCACTCGCAACATCATGATCCAGGGCACTGTTGCCAATACCGAGCGCAAGCTGCGCCCCGGCATGTTCGTGGATGTCGAGGTGCTGCTTCCTGAAGTATCCGGCATCCTCGCCATCCCCTCCTCGTCCATTGCGTATGCGCCGTATGGGGATTCGGTTTATATCGTCGTTGCAAAAACCGGGGCCGATGGAAAAACCGTGACTGAAGTGCAGCAACAATTTGTCAAGCTGGGTGCCAAACGCGGCGATCAGGTCACTGTCCTCTCCGGATTGAAAGAGGGCGATGAGGTCGTTTCCTCGGGAGTCTTTAAGTTGCGCCCGGCGATCCCGGTGAAAGTCGATAACAGCGTCCAGCCCGGGAACGATTTGCATCCTACCCCGGCCGACACATGAAGTTCACAGACTTCTTTATCCACCGGCCAGTGGTGGCCTCCGTGGTCAGCCTGATTATCCTGCTCGCGGGCCTGCAATCCATTCGCTCCCTCAATGTCCGGCAATATCCCCGAAGCGATATCGCTGTGGTCCGCGTTGAGACTCATTACATCGGGGCCAATGCGGATCTTGTCCGGGGGTTTGTAACGACGCCACTCGAACGCGTGATCGCAAGCGCAGACGGCATCGATTACATTGATAGCCAGAGCTCGCAGGGACTGAGCATCATCACAGTCCACCTCAAGCTGAACTTCGACACCAACGCCGCTCTGACACAGATCCAGGCCAAGGTCGCCCAGGTCCGCAATGATCTCCCTCCAGAAGCGGAGGCCCCCGAGATTGAGCTGACCCTCAGCGATACTCAGTTCGCCCAAATGTATCTTTCTTTCGCCTCAGATACCCTTAATCCCAATCAAGTCACCGATTACCTGTCCCGCGTTGTCCAACCAAAACTCACCGCAGTCAGTGGCGTCCAAAAAGCGGAAATCCTCGGGGCCCGGACTTTCGCCATGCGGATCTGGTTGAAACCGGATCGGATGGCGGCGCTCAATATCTCACCGACGCAAGTCCGGCAGGCGCTCTCAAATAACAATTACTTGTCCGCAGTTGGGATGACCAAAGGTTCGATGAGTTCCATCAACCTTGTTGCCAACACAGACCTGAGCACTGCCAGCGAATTCCAGGAGCTCGTGCTTCGGGAACAGAACGGCGTGATCATTCGGCTCAAAGACGTTGCTGAGATAGACCTAGGCGCGGAGAGTTACGATACTGATGTCCGGTTTTCCGGCCAGAAAGCAGTCTTCATCGGGATCTGGGTCCTGCCGACCGCCAATTCCCTCGATGTCATCAAGGCGGTGCGCAATGAGATTCCCGAGATACAAAGGGAGCTGCCGGCCGGAATGAAGGCCGGGATACCTTATGACGCCACAAAGTATATCCAGGACGCTTTACAAGAGGTGCTTAAGACTCTGACGGAAACGCTGATGATCGTTGTCGTAGTGATCTTTCTTTTCCTTGGGTCATTCCGCTCTGTGCTTATCCCGGTGGTCGTGATCCCGATCTCCCTGGTCGGTGCCGCTTTCCTGATGCTCGCCTTCGGCTTTACGCTCAATCTACTCACGCTCCTGGCCATCGTCCTCTCCGTCGGGCTTGTCGTCGATGACGCCATTGTTGTCGTCGAGAATGTGGAGCGGCATCTCCACAACGGCCTTAGTCCAATGCAGGCTTCGACCCGCGGTGCCCGTGAGTTGATCGGACCAATTATCGCGATGACGATCACCCTCGCTGCGGTCTATGCGCCCATCGGCATCCAGGGCGGACTTACAGGCGCGCTCTTCCGTGAATTCGCTTTTACACTGGCCGGGGCGGTGCTGGTCTCGGGCGTTATCGCGCTCACACTCTCGCCGATGATGTGTTCCAAAATGCTTCGCGCCGGAGACAGTCACAGGGGGTTTGCAGGCTGGGTAAACAAGCGCTTTGACCGTCTCCGCGATGGCTATGTGCGGATGCTCAGCAACACGCTTCGGTGGCGTCCGGTCACATACACACTTGCAGTAATTGTCTATCTGCTCCTCTACCCTTTCTGGACGATGTCAAAGAGCGAGCTTGCTCCAAAGGAAGACCAGGGCGTGATCCTCGGCATAGTCCAGGCCGCGCCCAATGCCACCATCGAACAAACCACCCTTTACACGGAGAAAGTGAACGAGGTTTTCAAAAGCATCCCGGAGACCCGACATACCTTCCAGCTCACCCAGCCATTCGGCGGATTCTCAGGGATGGGCATTAAACCGTGGAGCCAGCGGTCCCGTTCCATTGACGATATCTTGGGGGAGGTCTTTGGCAAGGTGTCTGCCATTCCCGGCGTAAAGGTCATCGCCACGACACCGTCCCCGCTCCCGGGCGGCGGCCGGTTTCCTGTGGAGTTTGTCATCACTTCAACGGCTGAACCGCGTGAGTTACTGGAGCTGGCAGATAGATTGGTCGATAAAGCCGTCAAGAGCGGCCTCTTCATGTTCGCTGACACCGATCTTAAGTATGACATGCCCCAAACCGAAATCGTGTTTGATCGAGATAAGGTGGCGGCCCTCGGACTTAATCTCCAGCAAGTCGGGGCCGACCTCGGCACAATGATCGGCGGCAATTACGTCAACCGGTTCAGTATCCAGGGCCGGAGTTACAAGGTAATCCCGCAGGTCAAAAGATCCGAACGCCTTAACCCCGATCAGCTCAGCGATTTCTATGTCAGTGGCCCGGATGGCAAGCTCGTCCAGCTCTCCACCTTTGCCACCCTCAATCACTCCACTGAGCCCCGCAGCCTTAACCGTTTCCAGCAACTCAACTCCGCCCGAATCCAAGGCGCCAGCCCACCGCATATCACCCTCGATCAATCCCTCAAGGTTCTCGAGGATGAAGCCGCAAAGATCCTCCCAAAAGGGTTCGCTGTCGATTACGCCGGCGAGGCCCGCCAACTCCGGGTCGAAGGCGATCGCTTGCGCGCCACCCTCTTGTTCTCAGTCATCCTGATCTTCCTCGTGCTCGCCGCGCAGTTCGAAAGTTTCCGGGACCCATTCATCATCCTGGCCGGCTCAGTCCCGCTCGCGATCGCCGGGGCCCTCCTCTTTAGCTTCCTCGATTTTACAACCCTCAATATTTACAGCAAAGTCGGCCTGATCACTCTGGTCGGGTTGGTTTCAAAAAACGGAATCCTCATCGTGGACTTCGCCAACAAACTCCAGCAGGAAGGTCACGATAAACTCCACGCGGTCATCCAGGCTGCGGGAACACGGTTGCGTCCCATCCTTATGACAACCGCCGCCACTGTTGCCGGTCATTTTCCACTCGTCCTCGCCACCGGTCCCGGTGCCGGTTCGCGCAACAGCATTGGGATCATCCTCGTTTCCGGCATGATCATCGGCACTCTATTTACTCTCTTTGTCGTCCCTGCCTTTTACATGTTGATCGCCCGGCGGCATATGCCGGAGGTCGGTGGTCAGTAGTCGGAGGTCAGTAGTCGGAGGTCGGAGGTCGGAGGTCGGAGGTCGGAGGTCGGAGGTCGGAGGGTCGGTATCGTCCTCGTCCTCGTCCTCGTCCTCGTTCTTTGAATTGCTGAGCGCGTTAAAGCGGC
>JAYUPM010000100.1:0-4732 GCA_043760145.1 Spartobacteria bacterium | reverse complement strand
CTGGGTTTGACCCTGCGTCATCACGGCGTGACAAAACTGGCGACCGCTAATGTGAAGGATTTCAAATCTTTCGGGTTTGAAAAAGTCTGGAACCCGTGCGCTTGAGGACTCAAGGCAGCTCGCGCACCCGCAGTTTGCGGAACTGAATCGGCGACCCTTCTGATTCGAGGCAGATGAACCCGCAGGCTTTTCGTGCATCCATTCGACGACCATCTCCACGTTGGTGAACTGTTTTGTTGTGCGGAGCACGCTTGCAGGATTGCCGGTGCAATGGAGCACGCCGTCCTTCCATACCCATGTGTCCGCAGCGCTGTTGACGCTCGCAAAATCATCGGGTCCGAGCGCGCGCCAGCCGGGGCCTTCTCCGTCAATGATTGCAGTGTGGACGTCCTTTGCGGGCTCCCCCTTTGCCGGGTCTTGCGCGTGTGCCGGGATGCAAAAGAGCGAAAGGCTGAGTGCGAGGAGGGGGATCGGTTTCATGGGGATTTCTTAGCTGGCAAGCGCGTTTGGGGAAATGGAAAGGGAAAGGGAAAGAGCAAGGCGTCGGCGACAGGTTAGCCTCGGAAAGGAGGTTTGTAGTTCCGGCTTCAGCCGGTCCGACGCCCGCGTAACATCCTCGTTATCGTTATATTTGCGGGTGCCTTTGCCGCATAAAAAACCGCCGCCAAAAAATTTCTACGCTGGTCTATTTCCATCTTATGCATTTCCTTTCACTCCCCATGTTTTCCCCACTCTCTCGTCTCGCCCAGGCCTCCGCTTTTGCGCTCCTTCTCCTTGCGGCCTCGGCGATCGCACAGACGCCTGCGCCTGAATTTTCACCCCAGCCGCCCGTCCCGGCCCTCTCTCCTGCGGAAACATTAAAGACATTCAAGGTGCCGGACGGTTACCGACTGGAAGCAGTGCTCACGGAACCGGAGATCAAGGAGCCGGTGGTGGCGGCGTTTGATGGAAACGGCCGGATGTTCGTGGCCGAAATGCGGACTTACATGCAGGATATCGACGGAACCAACGAGCACGCGCCGGTGAGCCGGATTTCGTTGCATTGGTCGAGCAAAGGCGATGGGCGGTTCGACAAACACACGGTCTTTATCGATAAACTGCTGCTCCCCCGGATGATCCTGCCACTCGGCCCGGGCGAGTTACTGGTCAATGAGACCGATACCCAGGACATCTATCTTTACCGCGACACCAATAACGATGGGGTCTCCGATGAGAAGAAGCTTTGGCTGGCAGGAGGTCCACGCGGCGGCAACCTTGAGCATCAGCAGAGCGGCCTGATTTGGGGGATCGATAACTGGCTCTACATGACTTACAACTCCTGGCGCCTTCGCTGGACTCCGAATGGCGAGGTGCTCAAGGAACCGACCGCAGGCAATGGTGGGCAATGGGGATTGACCCAGGATGACCATGGCAAACCGTGGTATGTGAATGCCGGGGGCGAGCGCGGCCCGCTCAATTTCCAAACCCACATTCTTTACGGGGCATTCAACCTAAAGGATCAATTTGCCCCCGGTTATGTCGAAGTCTGGCCATTGGTTGGAATCCCTGATGTGCAAGGTGGCGAGGGGCGCTTTCGGCCCGTGGAAAAAACGCTCAATCATTTCACCGCGACATGCGGCGCCGAAATATTCCGCGGGGACCGTTTGCCCGCTGATATACGCGGGGATCTCCTCTTCTCCGAGCCTGTGGGCCGCTTAATCCGCCGGACCAAGGCCGAGGTCAAGGACGGGCTGACGTATCTTAAGAACGCATACGATAAATCCGAGTTCATCCTATCCACAGATCCTAATTTCCGGGTGGTCAATATGAACACGGCGCCCGACGGGACACTTTACCTCGTGGACATGTATCGAGGGATTATCCAGGAGGGTAACTGGACCAGGGAAGGGAGTTATCTGCGCAAGGCAATTCAGCAATACGGGTTGGAAAAGAACGTCGCTCGTGGCCGGATCTGGCGCCTGGTCCACAAAGATTTTGCCCCCGGCCCGCAACCGAAGATGAACGACGAGAAGGCCGCCCAATTGGTTGCGCATCTGACTCATCCAAATGGTTGGTGGCGCGATACCGCCCAGAAACTGTTGGTCTTGCGACAGGATAAATCGGTGGTGCCAGCCCTCGCTAAATTGGCTCGCGAACATCCCAATTACCTTACCCGATTGCATGCGCTCTGGACCTTGGAAGGCCTTCAGTCAGCCGATCCGGCACTCATCCGCGAGAAGATGGCCGACACGCATCCCCAGCTTCGAGCGGCAGCGATCCGGGTAAGTGAGACACTCTACAAGGCGGGCGATAAATCTTTCGAGAAAGACATTTCCAAGCTCGCCAAGGACAAGGATGGCATTGTCTCCATCCAGGCGATGTTGACGGCAATGTTACTCAAGTTTCCAGATGCCAACGACCTCGTGCAGGCCGGCGCTGTCCGGCCCGAGTCGACCCCCGGGATGAAGGAAATTGCGATGCAACTGCTCGCGCCGCCACGCTCGTGGGGCAACGAATACTCGGGCGCCGAAAAGAATCTGATGAAGAAAGGCGATGGGATTTTTCGGGAACTCTGCTTTGCGTGCCACAATCCCGATGGCCGCGGGACACCGGTGGAAGGCCGGCCGGGAGTAACAATGGCGCCGCCCTTTGCCGGATCGCGGACAGTGAATGGGTCAAAGGAGGGCATGATTGCGGTGCTGCTCAAGGGGTTGACGGGGCCGATCAATGGAAGGACATATGACGGGCAAATGCTTGCAATGGAGAGCAATAACGATGAATGGATCGCGTCCGTGGTCTCCTTTGTGCGCAATAGCTTTGGCAACAAAGCCTCGACTGTCTCTCCAGCTGAAGTGGCCGCCCTGCGCGCAACGCTCAAGGACCGGACAACGCCCTTTACGATCCAGGAACTGGCCGGGTTCGAGCCTCCCACTTTAAATAACCGGAGCGCATGGAAGCTATCGGCCAGCCATAACGCCGGGTCATTGGCGAAAGCAGCGGATGGCAATCCGGAGACCCGTTACGACACAGACGTAAAACAGGAGTCCGGGATGTGGTTCCAGATTGAACTTCCCGCTCCAGCAATCATTTCAGGAGTTCGTCTTGATACATCCGCGTCGGCGAATGATTACCCGCGCGGCTACAACGTGGAATTGTCCAGCGATGGAGTGCAATGGGGTAAACCGGTTGCAACGGGCAAAGGCAAATCGGCAATCACAGAGATGGTCTTTGCCCCAACTGCGACCAGGTTTATTCGAGTAACTCAGACCGGTGAATCAGGCGGATATTGGTCAATTCACGAATGTGACTTGCTCCTGCCAACCCCGAGGAAATAACGCCGAGGAAATAACGCCGAGGATCCCTCTCTGTATCCTCTGGCGCTTTCGGAAAGGATTCCGGGAGGGCGCAAATTACTGATTACTGATTACTGATTACTGATTACTGATTACTGATTACTGATTACTGATTACTGATCACTTGGTGCCTTGAGGAAAGCAGCTTGCCAAGCACTGCCGGCAGCTCCTCGGGACTAACAAGTAGCTCCTCGCGGGTGGCGAGTGTCTTGAGTTTGAGCTGGGGCCATTCGTCGCCGAACAACAGGGTGATTGAGGCTCCCAGGTGCTCCGCGTTTTGGAATTGTTTGCCAATCTTAGTGGGCGCCAGCGGGTAATCAACACGGTATCCGGCTTCGCGCAGTTGTTGGAGCAAGGCGAGGGCGTCCGGACGGCGTTCTTCTTTGGCTATGATTAGGTAAAGATCGATCGCGTGATGTTGGGCAATCCACTGGTCCATCTGCGCCTTGGCGGCCGGGGTATCGTGAATCAGGTTCGCCAAAACCACGTCGCCCATCCCGAACCCGAGTGCTGGCAGATCGACTTTGCCGTCGCTCATGAGGTGGAGCAGTTTGTCATACCGACCGCCGCCCGCCAGTGCCCGCTCGTTTTTGCTCCGGTCGAACACTTCAAAGACCACCCCTGTGTAGTAAGCAAGGCCGCGAACGATGGTCAGATCGAGCTCCACATACCCATCGAGTCCGCGCGCGCACAGATCCTCAGTAATGCGCTTGAGGGCAGGCGCTTCCGCAACCGGGTTGCGGAGAAATTCTTCCACCGCTTCCATCGAGATTCCGAACTCTACGAGTTTCCTGATGGTTTCCTCGCGACCGGCGCGTTCCAGCTTGTCGATGATTGCCAGAAAATCCGGGAACCGTTCTTCGCTGACGCCGCGTGCCGTTGCGAACTGTGTCCATGCGCCGCGATCGCTGAGCCGGACCACGAAATCTTCTTTGCCAAAACCAAAAGCGCGCAGCGTATCGATCAGGATCGCCAGCAGCTCCGCATCGGCACTCGGCGAGGGTTCGCCGATGATATCGCAATTGAGTTGATAGAATTCCCGGAGACGTCCCCGGCCATGGCGCTCATGACGGAAACAGTTCGGGACCGAGAACCATTTGAGCGGTTTCTTGAAATCCCGTTCCCTGGTGGCGACCATCCGGGCGAGTGTGGGAGTCATTTCCGGGCGGAGGGCACCCTTCAAGACGCCGGGATCGGCAGTGGCCCCGACGGTAAACATCTGACCCACGAGTTCGCCGCCGCTTTTCTTTTCGTAAAGAGCCATCGGTTCCATGACTGGGCCGTCGTATTCCACAAATCCGTATCGGCGCGCCACTTCGCGCCATCGCGAGAGAATGTAATTCTTGCGGGCGCAATCCTCAGGAAAGAAATCGCGAAAGCCAGGGAGCAGTTGCATTGGG
>JAYUPM010000099.1:0-1960 GCA_043760145.1 Spartobacteria bacterium | reverse complement strand
CAAATCAACCGCAACTCCACAAGTTTTGGAGCCTGTTCAAGTTCCCAAAGCACCGCCCCCGTTATTTCTTCGCCTGGGCGAAACTGTGTGCGTTCCTCGCGTATCCCGATACGCAGCGTGGATTGGATGGGATGTGAACTCATATGCGGCCGGGCAAGACGGTCAGTTGAAATTCATCATCAATGTCGGGCCAGCGCGGGATATCACCCTTCCCGCGCAATGCCCAAATGATCTTGTTATTTTTTGCCATGAAAGTGGGCACCAGATTGTTTGGGATAGTCACTTCTGTGGAGCCCGTGGTGAAATCTTGCGGATTGGTCGAATCAATCAATGTGAGTTCAAGAAATACCCTGCGATCAGTCGTTGTATCTGTTCCTCTCGCATAAGTGGCTTCTTCGCGGGCTTCGAGCAACAGGCGGAACCGGCGGATCCGGCGGGTATTCCCATTGAACCGCCAGTCCAGCCGCATCTGTCCTCCGAGAACGGCAGCGGGTGTATTGAGTGTTAGAGTGAGGCGTGGGCTAAAGCATGCAAGCAGTTGATACGGGACAGCGACCAGCAAACCGAAGCCAATGAGGACAAAAGGAATCAGGAAGATCATCAGGAACCATTCGGGTCTTCCGCTGAGCCATGCCTTGGCTGCCATGGTCACAAAGACTGAGGTGATCCCGCACCAGAAGAGGGCGGCAAAGGTAACCCCGATCAACTTGATGACTGGGGAACTTGCGACCTTCAGCTGCACGGGGCCGCCGTGCTGGATCTGCGCCGTCCTGGAGCCTCCCTGAGCCTCATGTAAAACCATCTGGTCGTTGCCGTTGGGCTTTCCTGATTGCCTGCGAAGGAGCCAACAACCGACGGCAAAAAAACAGAGTGGGATAAGCCCAAGCCACATCCCTGGCGTCCAACCCCGGACTAATACGCACTCAGTTGGTCTCCAATCGCGCGCATCGAGGATCTTCAGGCCCGGCGCAACCAGTGTCATGTAGGTCACAATTGCGCCGACGCTCATAAAAACAAACCCCAGAAGTCGCAGGATCCCGGTTGGAGTCGCCTTCCTGGCACGTTCAGAAATCGGAATGGTGCCGGCATCCGGAGTTGGCTTGGATGTCCAAGCTGCATAAATGCCGCCTGCTCCGATCCCGATAAAGATCAACGGAAACAGGAGGGCGAATCCGAGCCAGAGGGCGGGCCGATCGAGAACAGCCTGCTGCGGGACGCTCGGATTGATCCAGCACCGGACACGGGCATTTGGAGCGTAAATCTGCATGAGCTTCGTTATCTCGCCGAGATCCTTAAAGCGCTTAGACCCGCGGGTGAATTGATCCCCCACGAACTCCTTGCCATCGACCTGATAGCGATAACGCACCTTAAGCTCGAACGGGTTCTCCTCTGACTCCTTGTCGATTACATGGGCCTCGATCATCTCCGCATCCGCTTCTGTCCAAAAATAAGGCGCGGCGTCTTGCCAAATCTGGCGGCACAACATCACTTCAAAGAAAAGCCCTGCTGCCAGGAAAACACCAAAGAAAAGCGTTCCGATGATTCGCGAGGCGACAGTGTTAGTTGGAGCGGCCGTCATAAGGCAAAGGACGGCTTATGCAATTCCGCGCAATTTGTGGAGTATATATCTCTAACTTCTCAAGCTTTTGTCCCGGTGGCGGTCCGCGGCGGCGTCAGGCGGTTGGATTACTCCGCCATTCCGACAGGGGAGGAATCCTGGCACCCGTTTTGGGGTTGCTGGGGACTGGAAGCCTCCACTCCTTGCTTCAACGCTTCCACTCTCCGTTACTCCACGCCGAACCAGATCAACCCGGTCCCGATGGGTGTGAGGAAAT
This sequence comes from Spartobacteria bacterium, assembly GCA_043760145.1. Lineage (GTDB taxonomy): Bacteria > Verrucomicrobiota > Verrucomicrobiia > Chthoniobacterales > Chthoniobacteraceae > CAIURC01. The sequence goes on along the minus strand of JAYUPM010000099.1, from coordinate 125 downwards.
AGCCGGTGCCGAGTCCATTTAAAGATTCAATTAAGAAAATAGCCTTCTTATTGGGCACCTCAGAGGAGGTGTCCATGGGCGTCTATCTTAAAAACGCTATTGCGGCGCGCGCACGAATCGACTTC
>JAYUPM010000098.1:0-4772 GCA_043760145.1 Spartobacteria bacterium | reverse complement strand
ACTACGCCTACTGGCTCAGCGAGAATGTCTTCTCGATGTATCAGCTTATGTTCGCCATTATCACCCCAGCGCTCATCATCGGCGCCATCGCTGAGCGGATGAAGTTCTCGGCCGTCATGACCTTCATTGGCCTCTGGATGTTCGTCGTTTATTTCCCAATGGCCCACATGGTATGGGGCATCACCGGTAAAATGAACGGCGTCTGGAACGCTGACTCCACCATCAAAGCCATCGACTTCGCCGGCGGCACCGTGGTTCACATGACCTCCGGCTGGAGCGCGCTCATCCTTTGCATCATCCTCGGCAAACGTCTGGGTTACGGCAAAGAGAAGATGGCCCCGCACAGCATGGTTCTTTGCATGGTCGGCACCGGGATGCTCTGGGTCGGTTGGTATGGCTTTAATGCCGGGTCCGCCCTGGCCGCCGACGGTGTTGCCGCCAACGCATTCATGACCACAACTCTCGCAGCTGCCACCGCAGGCTTCGTCTGGGCTATGATGGAGAAGATGGTCAAAGGCCATGCCTCAGTCCTCGGTTTCTGCTCAGGTATCGTTGCTGGCTTGGTGGTAATCACCCCTGCTTGCGGATTTGTGAACGCCACCGGTGCCATGATTATCGGTCTCGCTGCGGGTATCGTGCCGTTCTTTGCCGTGATGTATCTAAAGAGCATGCTCGGCTATGACGACGCCCTCGATACCTTCGGAGTCCACGCAGTCGGCGGCACGCTGGGAGCAATCCTTACTGGCATCCTCGCCACTGCTGACGTGAACGGGAACCTCAACCTCAACCTCAAGGAAGTCGTCGGCAAAACCCTGCTCATGGAACAGTTCAAAGCCGTCGGGCTCACCCTGGTGCTGAGCGTCGTGGGCACTGCCGTCATCGCCCTCGTTGTCAAAGCCCTCATCGGTTTGCGGGCAACCCCTGAAGTCGAATCCACTGGCCTCGATATCTCCGAACACGGCGAAGAAGGATACGTCCTCTAAACAAGAAATCTACCAAGTCCCGGCCGAACTGTTATTGGTTTGGCGGTTCAGCCGGGCAATTTCTCAACTGATATGAAAAAAATCGAAGCCATTATTAAACCCTTCAAATTGGAGGAAGTAAAAGACGCCCTCGCCGATCTCGGCATCGAGGGAATGACGGTCAGCGAAGTCAAAGGATTCGGCCGCCAAAAAGGCCACACTGAGATCTACCGCGGCAGTGAATACACGGTCGATTTCCTGCCCAAGATCAAGATCGAGGTCGTCCTCGGCGATGCCTTGGTGGAAAGCGCCACCGCCGCAATCCTTAAAGCGGCCAAGACCGGCAAGATCGGGGACGGAAAAATCTTCATCTCCAGTGTCGATGAAGCCGTCCGAATCCGGACCGAAGAGACCGGCGACAAAGCCGTTTAAATAGCGCAGTTACTCAGTATCCAGGAGCCGGCGGCGAAGCGATTCGCCTCCGGCTCCTTTGCGTCCCGTGGCAGCGACGTCCCGTCGCTTTCTGCCGCTGCGACGCTTACATCCGATTCCGATCCTGATAAAACCGATACCGCGCGCAGATCGTCTCAATGTATCGGCGGGTCGTCGGAAAATCGAGCACCCTTAAAAAATCCTCGGCTGTCGCCACTTCACCGAGATTGGTTGCCGTCACCCACCGATCCACCCGGCTGCGCCCGGCGTTGTATTCCGCCAGCGCAAACGGCAGAGGGTTGGCCTTTGATTTCCACCGCTCAAACGCCTTCGCAAAATACCACGTCCCCACCTCAATGTTGGTCTTCGGGTCAAAAAGATCGGTGCCCACAAAAGTCTCCACCTTCTCCGCCTTGGCCCAGTCCTGGGCCGCAGCTTCGCTCACCTGCATCAGGCCGCGTTCCCCGCTGGTCCCCACCTTGTCCGGATGAAAACTGCTTTCCCGCCACGCGATCGCCTTGATCAGCATCGGATCCATTCCCCGTTTTTCGGCGATCTCGCGAATCATATCGTCGTAAGCCCAGTAGCGTGAGCCCCCGAGCCATTCGCCTGCTTCATACGCGGGATCTGGCGAGAGCCAGAGCACCAGCCCTGCCGCCGTCAAAGCCGAAAGAACGAGAACCACAATTACTTTGCGCAAAAAACCAAACATCGCCCCATAATCAAACCGCAGATCACCCAAAACTCTACTGAAATCCCAACACGGGAACCGTTGGGCAAACCTGGAGAAGATTTTTTAATCTGTGGCATCGAAAACGCGGCGTCGCACTGTCGCTTGCCACCGCACTCCAAAAAACTATCCTCCGATCCAGACGTCCCGCAGCTTTATCATGCCAAAATATGCCCGAGTGATGGTTGACGATTCGGGCGGCCACGCTTTCGATTACGAGCTGCCCGAACCGGTCGCCGACCAATTGCAAGTCGGTTCCCGGGTCCGGGTCCCGATGCGGACCCGGACCGCCTTGGGAACCATCATCGCCCTCAGCGACACGACCGATGTCCAGGGCGTGAAATTGATCACGGCAGTCATTAGCGCGGAGCCCATCCTTAGTCCGCTCCTCATCCGGCTCGGGCACTGGATGGCCGATTATTACTGCTGCTCCATCGAAGCCGCCCTGCGCTGCATCCTTCCTCAAGTCATTCGCAAAGCCGCGGTCGGCCACAAGACCCAGCTCTTTGCCCGGCTCGTCCGCGAATTGACCGACGACGAGCTCGCAAGTTTACGGGCAAAAGCGCCGATCCAGGCCGGGATCATCGATTACCTGCGCGCGGCGGGAAAACCGGTGGCCATCTCTGAGCTCAACGAGAAATGTGACGCCTCGCATCCGGCGGTCCAGGCCTTGGTGAAAAAGGGCTTTGTTCAGAGCGAGAACGCAAAGATCGAGCGCGATCCATTTCAGAGCGAGACCTTCATTCACGGGGAGAAACTCGAACTCAACACGGAACAAACTGCGATCTTCACGCGAGTGCTGCTCGCCATCGAAATCAATGTTGGCGGAGGCGAGAACGCGGCGGGTGCAAACTCCAAGCCACTGCTGCTGCATGGCGTAACCGGGAGCGGCAAGACCGAAATATATCTGCAAGCCATCCAGCGCGTCCTTGAGCGCGGCCAATCGGCGATCATGCTCGTGCCAGAGATCGCGCTCACTCCGCAAACCGTGGAGCGGTTTAAATCGCGCTTTGCCGCCACGCAACATGAAGTGGCGGTGCTCCACTCCCATCTGAGCGAGGGGGAGCGTCATGACGAATGGCACAAGATCCGCGATGGCCGGGCCCGGATCGTCATTGGGGCCCGCAGCGCCATCTTCGCGCCGTGCGTCAATCTCGGGCTTATCGTCGTCGATGAGGAACACGAGAACACTTACAAACAGGAGGAAACCCCACGATACCACGGCCGCGACATCGCCGTTCTCCGCGCCAAGCTGGAAGGCTGCACAATCCTCCTCGGCAGCGCCACCCCGTCCCTCGAAAGCTATCACAACGCCATCGCCGGGAAATACGAACTCCTCAAGCTCACCGCCCGCGTCGATGACAAGAAGATGCCCTTTATCCGGATCGTCGATATGCGAATGGAATCGGCCAAAAAATCGGCCATCCTCAGCGAAAAACTCATCACCGCCATCAAGGATCGGCTCGCGAAAAAGGAACAAACCATTCTCTTTCTCAACCGGCGCGGATTCTCCACCTCCCTCATCTGCTCGGCATGCGGATATGTCTGTGAATGCCCCAACTGTTCGGTTGGGCTTACCTTCCATCGCGCGCAGAGCCGGATCATTTGCCATATCTGCGGGCATACCGCTGTTGCCCCAACGAAATGCCCGGAATGCCGGGACCCATCGATCCGATACAACGGGACAGGAACCGAGCGGGTGGAGGACGTGGTCGGCAAGATCTTCCCCACCGCCATCGTCAAACGAATGGATGCCGACGCCATGACCCGGCGCGATTCTTACCGGGAAGCGTTGACCGCATTTCGGACGGGGAAAATCGATATCCTTGTTGGGACACAAATGATCGCCAAGGGGCTGCACTTCCCGAACGTCACGTTGGTGGGAATCATCAATGCCGATCTTGCGCTTCATCTTCCCGATTTCCGCGCGGGCGAACGCACATTCCAGTTACTTACCCAGGTCGCGGGCCGGGCCGGCCGGGGCGACGTGGAAGGCGAAGTATTCGTCCAAAGTTTCACCCCGTTTCATCCTGCGATTCAGTTTGCCCGTCACCATGATTTTGAAGGGTTCTGGGAGGAGGAAATCATCCACCGCAAACAGTTCGAATACCCGCCCTTTACCCACATGGTCCTGGTGGCGATTCGATCCCCGCATCAGACAAGAGCCGAGTTTTCCGCCCAAACACTTGCCAGGCGACTCAAGGAAACGCTCCCGGCGGGAACGACATTAAACGATCCCGCGCCCGCGCCGTTGGAAAAGTCACATGGGAACTACCGATTCCATCTCATGCTGAGGACCCGCTCGATTTTGAAGCTGAGCCGGGCCCTCCGTGAAGTGTTGGAGAAACTGACCTTCCCCGAAGACGTGATCGTGACAGTGGACGTGGACGCCTACCAGTTGCTTTAAGTCATACGCCTCGTCCATGCCGCAGCCGTATCTGTCGGGCTGCCCAGCCAAGCAAGTGCCCCCTAAATAAAGTGCCAGGCTCTTTATTAAAAAGGGTGCGGCCGGGGGTGGGGGGCATTTTCGAATCTCTTTATGTATGAGGCTCAGGCGCAGCAAAGCGGATCCGGAGGCGGCGGTCGGTTATTACCATTGCATCTCACGTGTCGTGAATCGGGAGTTCCTCTTCGGCACTCAGGAGAAG
>JAYUPM010000097.1:0-1975 GCA_043760145.1 Spartobacteria bacterium | reverse complement strand
CGGACAGCACTCGCAATTTCATCGCCATGCAGGTTTGGAAACCCGCGACACGGCAGACTTGGAAGTCTGCGCTACGTTCCTGCCACGACGACCAGATGTGGGTAATGCTTAGAGTCCTCTGGCGCTTTCGGAAGGGATTGCGGGTCGGTTCGAGAGTGACGAATGCGGGAGGAGGGGAACGAAAAGCAGAACGAGTCCGAGCCGCTCCCGCGTGGTCTGATTTCACTACCAGCCCACTTTTTTCGAGTATTGTCCAACTCCTGTTCGGCGGATGTGTTGTCCTCTTCATATCACGGTGCCGAAAAAGAGAAATTCCCCAATGGGCGTATCTACGGACGCGAGAGATACCCGAATCAGTCACAACCATGGCGTGATGGATTATCAATAAGGAGCCGAGGCGCCTTCGCCCCGAATGAATAACAGATCCTTGCTTTCCGAATGGCAGCGCGGAACAAGAAGGTTGCAGGGTGGTAGCGTTTTGCTACTTTGCGCTCATGAGCCAGCCAGTCAAACTTTCGGATGCACTCGTCCTTGATGCTCGTATTACCTCGCAGGCGGCGCAGCGATCGATCGCGGGACAGATCGAATTCTGGGCCAGCTTGGGTCGTGCGGTCGAGGGGCTGCTCAGAGGCCGCGAAGTTTTGGCTTTGCGCATGACCGATGCAACTCTTGCGCTTTCGGAGTCTCTTGAGGCAGTCGATTCTCCGGAGGGACGCCAGCGGGTCGCCGATTATCTAAAGTCGCGCCGGTTCCCTCATTATGAAGCTGCCTCCGGGCATCCGGGATTGCTGATCCGGATCGATGTGGATGGGACACGCACTCCCGGCCGATTCGTAAACCGCCGATTTGAGCCCGCCGCATGATCGGGCCCGCGCTGGACAAGCGCCCGGTCATCGTGGTGATTGCGGGTCCGAATGGTGCGGGCAAGACCACTTTTTTTCATTCGCATCTTCGAGAAGTAGGCCTGCGCTACATCAATGCCGACGATCTCGCGCGTGACCTGGACATTTCAGCCTACGCCGCCGCCGAAATCGCTAATTCGCTAAGGTGCGAACTGGTCAGACAGCGCGAAAGTTTTGTATTCGAAACCGTTTTTTCAGATCCGGCCGGAGAGAAACTGGCATTCCTCACTGACGCGGTTGCATCCGGCTATAACGTCGTTCTTTGCTTTATTGGAATAGCGGGCGTCGAAACCTCCGAGGAGCGCGTTGCGATGCGTGTGTCTCAAGGCGGGCACGATGTTCCGTCTAACAAGCTGGCCACTCGATTCCCGCGGACGATTGCCAACCTTACACGGGCGATTCAGACACTTCCAAACGTCCTGATTTTCGACAACAACGACCTTGCCACTCCTTATCGAAAAATTGCTGAGTTTCGGCAAGGCAGGGCCGAGTTGGTCGCTGAACCGGTTCCTCCATGGCTTCGTCCCGCGATCTGACGACGCCCGATCAGCGAATCCCTTCTCGTCAGTAAGAGTCTAGAAAAAGGACGAGGCCAAGCACACGGGCGACTATCTGAGATGTCCATATTTAAGGGAGCAGGAACGGCTTTTTGTGAAGATTAAAACCCGGAGGAGAATGAAACCGCGAATGGACGCGAATTAACGCGAATAAGAAAAAGACAGGACAAAACTCCGGTCTCCTTTCCCCCATTAGCGTTCATTCGCGTTCATTCGCGTTCATTCGCGGTTCCAAACTTCCCCCGCCTAATGAACGGATTATGGGCTGCCACTCTGAAATATTGGTGATTCCCCCCTGTTTCCGGATCTGTGTAAATCTGTGACGGTGGTTAAAAAGTTCTCCTCTGTGGGAAGGCTGTGTTCTGATTTTTATAATTCCCCGGCAGGGAAAGCGCCCCGTGAAAGCGGCAGAGGACACTAAGCATTACCCACATCTTTTTGGAGCTGGAAGAGGGCAGACTTTGAGGCAACGTATGCACAAAGTATGTACTGGTACGATTGGATTTTAAGGTTTTA
>JAYUPM010000096.1:0-1975 GCA_043760145.1 Spartobacteria bacterium | reverse complement strand
AATATAATGTAACCCATTTTTCCAGGATCGACTTCGCGAGATCAGGATCCTGGTTCTTGTAGGAAATCATAATCACATTGCTGTCGTTGGGCGGTGTCACTTTCAAATCACGCAGGAGGGTCCGTGCTGCATCCTCCCTGGTTACAACTCCCCCGGTCCGCAGCCGTTCGAGCGTCATCGCATCAACGACCTTCTCCGCAAGATCCCAACTCGAGAGAATCTCCACTTCCGAATTGATTAGACTTGCGCTTGGCGAACCCAGCGATTTATCGGGCTGTGATTCCAACGCGTCCACCGCACTTTTATCCAGCACGTATCGGACAAGCAACTTTGCGCGGGACTCGTAAACATCGCAGTTCAGCAGGTAAACAATCGCCGCCGTAATGAGGCCCGTCACCGTGCAAACCAGGAGCTTAAACTTGTGCCTGGAAAGAATGATGCACAGTTCACTTAGGCTAAGGCCGGGATCCCGTTCTTGATCATGTGGTTCTGACATAATTCGTATATTCTTTCTTCTCTCATCCCCGTCTACTCGTCCTTCTTCTCCTCCTCAATTTATCAAGTGCTTCTCCAAACGAGTGTCACCCATGCCCTATGCCATGGCCCCGCTCGCCACCGCATTCTTGACCCCTGCCACAACGTGCTCCAACTGCTCGCAGCTCAATCCGGGAAACATCGGGAGCGACACAAACTCGGTTGCGCAACGCTCCGCGACGGGAAAAGAACCGCGCGAATAACCCAGGCTGCGGTAAGCGCCCTGAAGATGCACTGGGACCGGGTAATGCACGCCGCAACCGATGCCCGCATTGCCGAGGACGCGCATCACGTAATCGCGTTCCTGCACGCGAACTGCATAGATGTGATAAACATGCCCGGCGTATTCAGCCCGATGCGGGCACGATACCTCTTCGATTTGACCTAACGCCCGGTCGTAAAAAGCCGCATGCGCGCGGCGCAGTTCATTTCCCTGCTCAAGGTGCCTCAACTTGATCCTGAGGATTGCCCCCTGGATTCCGTCCATCCGGCAGTTCCATCCCACTAACGTGTGATGATACTTTCGGATCTGCCCATGATCGCGCAGAATCCGGATTTTTTCCTGCAACTCAAATGAGTTGGTTACGACGGCCCCGGCCTCGCCGAAGGCGCCGAGGTTTTTGCCGGGGTAGAAACTAAAACAGCCGGCGTCTCCCAGTGTCCCGACCCGGCGGCCCTTGTATTCGGCGCCATGGGCCTGGCAGGCGTCCTCGATCACTGTAACCCCGAACTCGCGGGCCACATCCATGATCGGATCCATGTCGGCAGGTTGTCCGAAAAGATGGACTGGCACAATCGCCTTGGTCCGTGAAGTCATTACTTCACGGAGGCACGCGGGGTCCATTGTGTAAGTCAATGGATCCACATCAACAAACACCGGGGTTGCCCCACAATAAGTAATGGCCTCGGCTGTGGCCATGAATGTGCTCGGCACGGTAATGACTTCATCCCCGGGCCCGACATCAGAAGCGAGCAACGCCAGCCAAAGCGCTTCAGTGCCGCTCCCCACGCCAACGGCATGCTGGCACCGGCAATATGTGGCAAAGTCGTCTTCAAACTGAACCACGAATGGTCCACCTGCGAACGCGCCGGTATCGATCACCTCCTGGATGGCAAGGTTGACTTCCCCCCTGATAGGCGCGTGTTGAGATTCAAGATCTAGAAACGGAATATTCATCTGCATCTTTGGTTATATGTTTTCTTAATACTCTCGCGGGATTCCCCGCCACCGTGGTGTTCGCCGCGACATCTCTTGTGACCACACTCCCAGCCCCAATAATCGCGTTCTTCCCGACTCTGATTCCTCCAAGCAACGTCGCGCCAGATCCGATCGTCGCGCCACTCTCCACCAGCGTCGATTGGCATTCCCAGTCGGATTCGGTTTGCAACACACCCTCCCCGGTCGTTGCCCGCGGATACCTGTCATTGATAAAGGTCACCC
>JAYUPM010000095.1:0-1977 GCA_043760145.1 Spartobacteria bacterium | reverse complement strand
TCTGAACCTTTCAGTGTAGTCAGTGTATTCCGTGGGCCAAATTTCTGCGGGCAATCCTTCCGTGGGACTATTTGGAGAGGGCCTCGAATGCGGCGAGGACATCTTTGGCGTGGGTCTCGGTGGAGGCTTTCGGCATCGTCCAAACAATCTTGCCGTCTTTGATGAGAAAAGATTCGCGCTTGGTGATCGGCCCGACATGCGAGACGCCAAATGCATCGGCCACCTTGTTGTCACTATCGGCAATGAGCGTGAACGGGAGCTTATACTTCTCCTGGAATTTCTTCTGCGAATCAGGCTTGTCGCCGCTGACGCCGAGCACCTGGATTCCCTTGGCCTGGAGTGCCGCCCAATCGTCGCGAATACTGCATGCCTGCTTGGTGCATCCGGGCGTGTCGGCCTTTGGATAGAAATAAACGAGGGTTGGCCCCTTGGCATAAACTTCCTTGAGGTTGACGCTCTTGCCGTCCTGGTCGAGGGCGCTGAGTTCAGGGGCTGCGGCGCCGGCTTCCAACGATCCAGCGTGGGTCATCATCGCAAGACCAAGATAGGAGAAAAAGGCGCTGAGTGTGGTGATCAGTTTCATAGGGAAAAGGTGGCTGCGATAAGGGTTCAGTGCGGTGGGGTAATTGAAAATTGTCAGTTGAAAATTGCAAATTGCAAATTGGACGGACCCGCGCGCCATTCGGACTAGGGCTCGTGGCTTTTCGTGTATCCGAAGAAGGCGCGTTTTTTGATTACATCGGCGACCTCACTGGGGACCATATTTTCCCAGGAATCGTCGCCGGCAGCGATCCGCTTTAGGACGTCGCGAGAGAAGATGCCAAGGTATTCCGGATTATAGTTGTCGAGTTGGACGAGGCTCCCGCGATCGGCAAGGTAGCTGTAAAGCGGGCGCAGTTCCGGGGTGACCTGGAGGTTATGTGTCGTGGTGAGTTCCTTGGTCTTTGGATCCTGGAGTGGGTAAACGTAGAGGCGTAGATCGTTTTTAAACAAGCGCCCGAAGGATTCCAGGATGCCGCCCGGAAGCAGCGCGTAATATTTTTCGTCAAAGAGTTCGATCAGGCTGGCGGCGCCCATCACGATCCCGATCCGTTCCCGTGTATGGCGCGCAAGATATCCCGCGAGCCGATAATATTCGGAGTAATCGGATACCAAAACATTCATCCCGCAAGCGGAGAGGAGATCGGCCCGGGCAAGGAAATCGCGGCGGTCCACGGCACCAGTTGCGAGAAGGTTGCTCATCGTGATCTCCATGACCTGGACCACCGGTTTATCCGCGACGCTGGGCTCGGTGATAAACTTGGCGTGGGCGGACTGGAGCATGTCGATGTTGACGTGGGTGACCGGGCGAAAGCTGCCGCGTGCGACCAGCACAGGATGATGGTGAAAGACTTCGCTCGGCTGGAGCACTTCGCGATTGATCCCAAACATGGCGGCCCCGGTGAGGCCGATCTGGACCAGTTTGAGGCTCATGAGACGGTTATCCACGTAGCGGAACTCGATCCCGCTAAACTCGATCATGTCGATCTCGATCCGGCCGGTGGTTAGTTCGTCCAGGAGCGACTCGACAAGCGGATCGGGTTCGTGATGCCGAAAGAATGCGCCAAAAAGAAGGTTCACCCCAACAATGCCCAGCGCCTCCTGTTGCAAGGCGGCATCGGCATCGAGCATCCGGACATGGATAATGATCTGGCTCGCTTCATCGCGCGGATGCGCCTGGAACTTCACCCCCATCCAGCCGTGACACTCGTTGTTGCCCTTGAAACTGCGGGTCGTGACGGTGTCGGCAAACGCAAAGAAAGAAGTGCCATCGCGCTTTTCCTGGAGCCGATCGATGTTGAGCTGGAACTCATGATCGAGCATCGCCTGGAGCCGGCGGCGTGAGACGTATCGGTCGGTCGGCCCGTAAATAGCATCGCTCACTGTCATGTCGTAAGCGGACATGCTCTTGGCAATTGTGCCGGCTGCGCCCCCGAC
>JAYUPM010000094.1:0-4789 GCA_043760145.1 Spartobacteria bacterium | reverse complement strand
ATCGTACAAGCACAATATGTTGTGGTTGTAAGTCATTGCACATCAACATGTTGTGGTTATTTTCCTGCTCCTTTTCCGAAAGGCATTGCCCCTAGTCCACCAGCACCCGGCCTTCGATCTCCGGCGGCACTTGTAAACCGAGCAAGTGCAGCAGAGTCGGCGCGACATCCATCATGTTCGGGTCGGACCGATTCCATTTCCGGCCCCGGATATAGAGCATCGCATCGTCGTAAGTGTGCATCCCGGTGAGGTTGCCGATGTCACTGGCCACGGGATGGTTGAACTTCCCTTTCATGTCATAACCGTCGTGGCTGTGAAGGACGATATCGGCGGCAAGCGGCGTCCATGGCCCGCTATAAATCTCTTCCCGCTTAAACACATGCCGGATCGGCTTAAATGGCTGATTGGACCATGGCACCTTGATAGTCATGTTGGCGATCCCTGCCGCTATCTCGTCCCGCAGCGCCTCGTAATCTTCCGGTTCCACACATCCATCGGCCTGGCGCCCTTTCATGTTGATGAAGATACGGCCCGGGTCCAAGGCAAACGCCCGTGAATTCGCCGGATCAATCTCAGCCAGCGGAACCCCGACTTTCTCGGACTTCATCTTTAAGTAACCATTCTCTTTCAACCAATGGTTGATATAAATCTCCTGGTCGATCCGGCAGAACCCGTGATCGGCCAGCATGACGATCGTGTCGTCTGGCCGGCACATGCTTACCCAGCGACCCACGATTGTATCGACGTGCCGATAGAACTTATATGCCGCCTCGCGTTGCGGATGGTTTGGTTCTTCCAATGCGTCAAAGAAGAAGTGATGGACCCGGTCGGTTTCCGTCAGGACACCGACAAGCAGGTCGAAAGGTTCGTGTTGAAGAAGCGCCCCTATCGTCTGGGAACGCGCCACGAGCGACTTATGACACGCCTGCCAGAACACCGGCGGGTTGAGCCATGGTTTGTCACACGGGACATCAAGCATATACTCGATTTTCTCAAGCATCGGCAGGAGCATCTTGGGATACACGCTCTTGGGGAGATCCGGCGCGATAAAGCCCGATACCATGACTCCATTGAATGGCGGCGCGGGATAAGTGCCGGGCAAGTTGATCGAAATTGTGCGCAACCCCTTGGCCTGCGTATGATCCCAGATGCCGGGCGTTTTGACTTCATTCAGGTTCTGGAACCAGATCCCGTATGCGTCGATCTGACTTTCAAAGAAGCCGAAGATCCGGTGGCGGCCGGGATTTACCCCTGTAAAGAAAGTTGTCCACGAGACAGAAGAGAGCGGCGGATAGACTGTATCCATGTTTGCCAGGTCCCCCTCTGCAAGCAGCTTGCCCATCTCGGGCATGACACCCTCTTTAACCAACCGGAGGAGCATCGAATACGGCACCCCATCAAGACCAAAAACAACAACGCGGCTCATATATTCATCCTAGGTATCCCAGTGCTTCGAGGCGCTTTTCGATGTCTGAACTCTCCGCCTTGGTGTATGTCTCGCCGGGCGTCTTATTGAGGGAGACCACTTTGCCTTGCATGTCCTCCGGCACACTCATTCCGAGCTGGGTAAGGACGGTCGGGGCGACATCGAGGATATCGATATCGATTGGATCTGAGAGCGGCGCGATTCCCGGGGCAACATAATTGAAGAATCCGTATTGGGCATGGTTGGCTTCATCTGGACCCGTGTCGTTTTCGAAAGTATAGATCGAATCGAACCCGAGTGTCCCGACAGCGCGCCAATTAAGGTCGCCAAAGATGGTAATAAGATCGGGCGGATAACCTTCGACCTTGGAATAGATCTGTTGCGGCTTAAGGCAGAATGTCTTGAGCGGTTTGCCGCGGTCATCCGGGATCTGCGAGAGTCGGTGTCCGATATCGCTGCGTGTCACCTCATACTTGCGGGGTGCCACGATACCTTCAGGCTCGCGGCCCTGGACATTGAGGAATATCCGGGCGTAATAACCGCCTTCAGCCCATGCCGTTGTCTTCGACCAATCGACCTCGCACTTCTGAAGCGGAGTCAGCGGACCGGGAGGCGGATTCTTGAGCACAAGCAGCCCTTCTTTCCGGAGCCATTCATTAACACAGATCCCGCCATCGAGCCGCTTCGCCCCGTGATCCGAAATAAGAATCAATTGGGTATCCTTGAGATCAATTAACTCAAGCATCCGGGCGATCTCGCCATCGAGCTGCACATAGTAATCGTGAATCGCCGAACTGAGCGGGCTGCTCGGATCATACTTCCGATGCTCAGGATCCATGTAATGCCAGAACCCATGATGGATCCGGTCACTCCCCATCTCAACCATCATGAAGAAATCCGGCTGATACTTCGCCAAGGTTTGCCGCGCCACTGTGAACCGGCGCCGGGTCATCTCCTGGATATCTGCGAGGATTTGCCCTTTGTCCTCGGAGCGGAAATTCGGGACATCGAACATGTAATCGGCGCCATCAAGCCAGGTCCGGACCTCATCCTTGAACTCCGCCGGATAAGTCCACGGACTTTCCAGCGACGGGGTCATGAAATCACTGATCATCTGGCCATTGAGTGGTTTGACCGGGTAAGTGCCCGGCACACCGAGAACCGCACAGGTTTTGCCCTGGGCCGATAAAATATCCCAGAGCCGATCCTTCTTCACCCAATCGGAGGTGGCGAATCCGAGCCCCGCATAACTGTAATTGGTCCGGTTGCGAAACCCGTAAATCCCGAGGGAGCCGGGTTCCTGGCTGCTGGTCATGCACGACCAAGCGGGGACGGTGATAGGCGGCACACAGCTCTGCATCCGGCCCCAGACACCCGAGGCGCGGAGCTTGGCGAAGGTGGGGAGATCCTTAATCCACCGAGTCACCAAGGTGGGTTCCAGGCAATCGAGGCCGATGATGCAAGTTTTCAAAGCAACGCTTGGATAAAGGGGAAAGTCTAAAGTCTAAAGTCTAAAGTCGGAGGTCGGAGGTCGGACTGATCACTGATCACTGATCACTTGGTCCCTTCGTGGCGGGTCAGGAGTAGAGCAATCCGAGGGCGAAGTGGAAGATCGCCGGGAAAATGTATTTAAAGCCTTGGAAGGCGATGATCAATCCCATGATCCGGGCTGTTTGATTCCACATGATTTCCTGGTATTTTTGGGCCGTTGATTCATCGAGGAAAAGGAGGGGAATGCTGGCGCCATCAAAGGGCGGCAATGGGAGCAGATTGAAAGTGAAGAGGAGCAAATTCATCGAGAAGATGATGCTCAAAAGCATGGCAACGCCCTGGGCCACTTTTCCGCCGCCAGCCTCAATGAGTGCGGAGCTGCCGACTAAATCCGGGACCACGAAAACATCCATTGCGAGCCCGACCCGGATGATAAGGGCTGCCACCAGGAGAAGCGCAAGATTCGCGGCGGGACCAGCCAGCGCCATCCATGCCGCCCGTCGCGGATGGCGGAGCGCCCAATGTGGATCATAAGGCGCGCTGGCCCATCCGAGCATCCAGCCGCCGATGAGAAAGGAGACGATTGGGACGATCACCATGCCGAAAGGTTCGCGGCGCACATGAGGAGTGGGGTCGAGGGAAACCTGGCCACCCTCGTAGGCGGTGGCGTCCCCGAGCTTCAAGGCACTCCACGCATGACCGGCCTCATGGCAAACGGTCGAGTAAAGAAAAACGAAATACCACATCAAGGCTTCCGCGATATCGAAGTCAAAGTGCGACATGAGTGCGGGCTTCTACCTCATCCAGTCCATTGCGTCCATCGGGTCCATTGGGTCATTTTGCGACGATCCCAAGGTAGTTGCGCACTCCTTTTCCTTCCCGGAGATAGAATGGCGGCTCGCCCTTCACCCATAACCCGGTGGATGATCCGCCATCGAGATTGAGCGCCCGGACAATTCTCCCCGGCCCGGCCACGCCATGAGTCGCGAGGATCGCCCCGGTCTCCGCGAGACTCGCATACTTGCAAACCAGAATGCCGCAGCGGCCTTTGTCATCGATAAAAACCACGGTGCGTGCGGCGAGCCGATCGGCATTGAGGCCAGCAACTGGCTTCCCACCATCGACAAGGAACGGGCCGGCCTGGAGCGCATCGCTGATCGACGGGGACGCTTTATATTCCGCGACTCGCAGGAGCGAAACCCTGCTCCTGCCCGCAACGACCATCCCGCTCAGCAGCTTGGCGCGCTGGAGGGGATGAATCGTCTTGCCCTGCCAAATCACCAAACCAAGCGGGGTCCGATCCGGGTGGAAATAGCCGCCATTGACGGCAGCAAAGACCCCGCGTTTCTCGGATGCCGTGGCGAGAGTCAGCGCGCCTGCCGGATTATCCATGACCACAAGAGTGTGAGTCTTCGGGGAAAAACTCACCGCATGAATTTCCACCTCCAATCCATTTTGCGATGCCATCCGTTTGCTGAATTCAAGCGGGCTGGGAGCCGCAAGCCGCTCAACCTCGCTTATGATCCATTCCGCGCGGATCCAAGCCGGGTTGAGGAGGATCAAACAAAGCGCCAGGGCGGTTTTCATTTCTGCATCCAAAAGAAATTGGGAGCCGGGCCACAGCAAAATTTCACAGCCATCCCACAGTGGAGAACTTTTTAACCACAGATTATCGCGGATGGGGAGAGAGCCGAACCAGACTTTTTCGGTCCTGGTTCTTTATCTGCGTCTATCTGAGTTATCTGCGGTTAAAAAGTTCCACCCTGTGGGATGGTAGTGGCAAAATTTGACGAATTCGCCGTAAATTCGCCGTTTTTTCATTGAGGCTTCATCAAGGTTTCATCGAGGCGATCGAGAGTGATGCCATGAAAA
>JAYUPM010000093.1:0-4791 GCA_043760145.1 Spartobacteria bacterium | reverse complement strand
CTATTTATTCGCGTGAGCGTTTTGTAATGCGCCAGTCCTCTGGCGCTTTCGGAGTTTGTAGTTCCGCATTTATGCGGCAAGGACGCATTCCCACACTTTTTCATTTCTCATTCTGACTATTGACTTCGCCCCCCCGGACCGGCTGAAGCCGGAACTACAAACCCCGAAAAGCGCAAAACAGATACGAGACGCCTCTGCCACTCCCCTTTTTTCATTATGCTGGGGAGGGTTGATTGTTTTGTTATTGGACGGTTGGATTGGGCTCGGCACTGCCCGGGACAAGGCCAAGCGCCCATTTGATTCCGCCGAGGATATGCGCCTGGAATTGCTTGCTTACTTCCGGCGAATTAACCCGGCCCTTAAGCTCGACGCTGTCATCCCACAAATCCTCCCGATGCCCAAGGGAAGTATAGAATACGTTCCCCTTCCCGGCCTTCCGGCACCATGACACCGCATGGTATCCCGCCTGGGCCGGGTTGTTGGGGTGATGCTTGAGATGCCAGAGCGTCCGGACCTTGGCCCGGTCATGCTTTTTGAACAGATACATTTCTTCAAGCTTGATGTCCCATTTCTCGCCAATGGCCCCGTTGGAGGGATGGGCCGCATCGCCGGCAACCAAGTCCGCAGGCACTTGGGCGCCGTGCCCTGAAAATTCCCCCTGGAGCATATCGAGGTATCCGGGGAACCCATGGAAAGTGTCACCGGCCGAATGCATCCCCATGAAAGCGTGCCCTTCTTCGATCCAGCGGATGAACCCTTCCCGATCCGGCAGCGGAAGATCGCCGGTCGTGTTTGCGAAGATGACCCCATCGATGTTCTTCGATTTAAGATTCTCCGGTGAAAGGCTGTTCATACATGTCTTGAATGCGGCTTGCAGATCCTGCTCAGCCTTTTTCCGGGCCTCTTCCATTTCCGGAGTCCATTTGGCGATCTCTTCCTCATACTTCTTAAGGTCCGCCTCGTATTTGGCCTTCGCTTTTTCGTCGGCATCCGGCTTCAGGTTGCCCGGTTTATTCGGTTTACTCGGCACCTTCCCTTCGGGCTGCCGCACGTATTCAACGACAGTGAACGCCTTCGATTCGTCAGCGAGCTTTTGGATCGCTTTCTCCGCTGATGCGATCGAGCTATGGCGGAACCCCGTGGTGACCGTCACCACGATGACTTTTTTCGGATCTGCGGCATCGACTTGAGAAAGGGAACCCGCCGCGAGAATGAGGGCGAGAAATTGGGCAACGAGAAGGGAGGGGGCGTTTTTCATGGGTATGGAGGGGCGCAATGTAAACGCGAGAACCCGGTTGGGATGCAATGCTTAGATACATCGCGCGCAAAACCGGGGGCACTCTCACTCTCACTCTCCGAGGACGAGGACGAGGACGAGGAAGAGAATACTGTCGCTTCGCAATAGGAGGTGCGATGAGCTTCGCCCCGATGAACCCCTGCCTTTGCCGTCAATGCCAACAGAGCGTCACGCCTGAGCTTGTAAACTGCCCCAACTGCGGGGCCCCGCGTCCGGCCCAACAGGAATGGAATGGCGAAGGATACGAGTGGAGTTCCACCGGGACATGGATGGGTTACCCATTGGTCCACATCGCGTTTGGCTGCGGCCCCGATGGAAAAGCGCGAGTTGCCCGGGGAGTTGTGGCGATCGGGCAAAGGGCAAAGGGGGTAATCGCCATCGGGATTGTGGCCACCGGTTTTTTGTCGATCGGCGTCTTCGCCCTTGGCGTCCTCTCGATCGGGGTTGTCAGCGTCGGGCTCGGGGCTGCGCTCGGAGTCAATGCCGTGGCCCCGCTGGCGATTGGCGTAACCGCCTTCGGTTTCGTCACAGTCGGTCTCGAGACAATCGGTTGGCGCAAGTTTTAGATTCCGCCCTTTGGTCTTCGGTCTTTTAAAAAAATGCACGCACCCTTCACTCCAGATGCGATGATGGGGCCGAGGCGCGTATGGAGTGGAAGATTTTCTTACAGATCGGGATTGTTGGGTCTTGGTGGCTGCTTACGCCCCCAGTGCATGGCGCTCCACCACCCGCGTCCGAGCCGACGGAGGGAACCTATTATTTAACCGAGAGTATCGGGGTGCTTTCTAAAACTGGCGTTCGGCGCACCCTCCCGGGCAGCCAGGTCGTCTTACGCGAAGCGCTGCCCAAAGGATTCCGCGTTCGCACCGAAGACGGCACTGAATTTGAAGTAACCCCAAAACAACTCACCCAGGATTACATCAAGGCCACACAACTGGCAGCGCGGGAGCGGGCAAAACAGGATGCCTTGAATGCATGGTTGAAATATAACAAGGCGTCCGTCGCCGCGCACGATGCGAAGTCCCGCGAGGAGCAACGGGTCTGGATCAAAGAGTATCAGCGACTCCATCCCGAGGCGCTAAATCCCGGGGCTCGCAGCGCTCCAATTAATCATCCGTGGCGCTTGACTGGGACGGCGCTTGACGAAAAAGCGAGAAAAAGCGCAACGGTCCATCATCCCAAGACCAAGGGGCGCAAGAAGAGTGCTGAAGCGACCAGGAACCCCAGCACGACGAAGTGACCCGGGTGTCTCCGGAACGCCGGATACACGTGCAACGCACACATGCGCACACGCGCACGCGCGCGCCTTTTATTAAGTGTGGGGCAAATGCATTGCTCCGCTCACCAAACGAAAGGCTTATCCGTGGAACATCTCCGGGGTCCCGTCACGGCTCGATCACGACGACGGTCCCATACTTTACCTTCTGGTAAATCAACGGGGCCATTTCCGCGTGGACCCGCACGCATCCATGGGAAGCCGGGTATCCGGGGAGAATCCCGATGTGCATCCCCACCCCGCCATTGGTGAGGCGCATGAACCATTTCATCGGGGCCCCGACGTAACGGGTGCCGCTCGGGGCCGAATCCACTTTGAGACTTATACCGTCGCGCACCACGCGGCCCCTGGAATCGACAAATGCCCCATACAAATTGGAGCGATGATTGGGATCCTTCTGGGTGATTGTGAAAGTGCCAGTTGGCGTCATCCCCGCGCGTTTGCCAGTCGAGACCGGCGAATCGATGTAAACCTGATCATCCACCATCAGCCAGAGCCGTTGAAGCGTTAGGGAAACAACGACCCGCGAGTTCTCCGGGTTGATCAACGGGGCGACCTCCTTGAAGACCCATGGTGGGTCCTGGCGCCAGATCATCGTCCGGGCTTTACGCATGGGAGGATTGGGCTGGGCAGACCGTGTCTGGGCGGATCCCTCCACGACGCCAAGCCAGAGCGCGACCATGGCGACGACGAACAGTTTCATAGAGAGGTTTCTCATGAATCAAATATGCGGAAACCTCCATACTGAGCGCTTCCACGGGCGGCAATGAGATAATCAGTTCGTTTAATCGAGTAATATTTTCCATCGACCACGGTCGCAATCCGAAGCAGCGTTGGGTGCCTTGGAAAAGACGCACTTCCCCACTTCCTGCGGATTGTTCGCCGTCGCGATGGCATTGCTCTTCGCCATCCCGCCCGCGCCGTCACGAGCCGAGCCCACAGTCCCGAGAACGAGCGCGCCTCCGCCACCGATGGAGGCTTCGGTCCGGGTCAGCCGTGGAGAATCGATCGAGATACCGCTGCGGATTTACGGCACGCGCAACCAGACCCTGGAGTTTAGGATCAAAACAGAACCGCAATCCGGGACACTTTCACCGATTCGGCGGGTGGATAAGGAAGTTGGGGCCGTGACCTATACTCCCACAAGCAACCCGGCAATTTTGCGGGATCGCTTTTCGTATGCCGTTCGCAGCAAGGAAGGGGTCTCGGCGGCAGTCGATATCCAGATTGCGATCATCGATGCCGCGCCCCGCCTCATCACCCCGGCCGAGTTGGAGTTTAAACCAAGGGTCCTTGGTGAGGTAAACATGCAAACTCTCAACGTCGCTAATGAAGGCGGCGGTATCGCCGAAGGCGACCTGCTCGTGGAATCGCCATGGCAAGTCGAAGGCTCGGCCCGCTATCGCCTGGAAGCCGGAAAATCCCAACTCTTCTCCGTCCGTTTCGTGCCGGAAAAAGCCGGGGCGTTTCGTGGTGAACTGCGCTATAGCTCTCACCCCGAACGGGCCACGTCATTGATAGGCGAAGCGCGAGGACCCATCGCCTTTTCGCCTCCTAAAATTACCCTTCTCCATCCGACTGGCGCGATGGAACGGACCGGAAGTTTTGAAGTGATCGCTCCAGCCAAGGCCTCTCCCAAACTGGTCCAGACGACCCCGGTCCGCGTTGCGGCACCCGCGCCTCCCACTTCGACCCCTAGACCGCCCGATAAGCGGATTCCTTCGCCACCATCCGAGGATGTCAGAGTTGCAAAACCCCTGGCTTCCCCGGCATTGGCGATGCCACTGGCTGAGCTTCCCTTTTCAAAACTCACCTCCACTTCCGTGGCCATTCATTTTCCCGAGGGTCACGTAATCCATCCACGTTACAAGGTTGAGCTGCGCGAGTTGACGTTGGATAACGGGGAACTCGTCATTCATTGGATCGATCACCCGGGCTTTAAAACAGCCACCGTGGATGGTCGGATCATTGGAACCCTCACTGGATTGGCACCGGGAACCTTTTATGTTTTTCGGATCACCGGAGTCCTTCCCAAGGCGGAAACGGCACCCTTTTTACGGGAAGTCACCTTCGCGACTCCGGGCAGGGCCAAGCGGTGGAGGGTGACCCCGGCCCGGGTATTGGGAGCGCTCTTGGTGGTCTGCCTCGGGTTAGTGGTGTGGAAAAAACTGCGGGTCCGGTAGGGCGGAGGGAGGTCGGAGGTCGGAGGGCGGGAAGA
>JAYUPM010000092.1:0-1984 GCA_043760145.1 Spartobacteria bacterium | reverse complement strand
GGAAGGCGGAGGCCGCCGCCAGCGCCCCCACTGATCACTGATCACTGATCACTGATCACTGATCACTGATCACTGATTACTGATTACTGATTACTGATTACTGATCACTGATTACTGATTACTGATCACTGATCACTGATCACTGATCACTGATCACTGCTTATTCGGCGGCAGTTCCACGATCTCGAACCAATACTTCTCCAGGGTCTGCAGGATATCGACCAGGGCCTCGAAGGTCACCGGCTTGACGATGTAACTGTTTACCCCGAGATCGTAGCTCTTGAATACGTCCTCATCGGCCTTGGATGTCGTCAGCACGATTACCGGGATCTGCCGCAACTCGGGATCGCTCTTGAGTTCTTTGAGCACGGTCCGCCCGTCTTTGCGCGGCATGTTCAAATCCAAAAGAATCAAACCAGGTCGCGGGGCTTCGGCCGGCGGGGCGTATTTTCCTTGTTTACGAAGGTATTCCATCAGCTCCTCGCCATTATCGACGAAGCGGATGTCGTTAATGAGACGGCCTTCTTCGAGTGCTTCGTGGGTAAGGCGCCGATCGTCCTCGTCATCATCGGCCATCAAAATGGTTATGGGCATGGCATTTTTATTCATCGGTCTGAGTGGAGAGTTGGCTCACGGGAAGCGTGACAACGAATGTCGCCCCCTGGCCGGGCGTGCTCTTTGCCACAATGGTGCCACCGTGGCGATCAGTAATTTTACGGCAAACCGCCAGTCCGATCCCAGTCCCCTCATACTCGGTCCGGCTATGAAGGCGCTGGAAGACCACAAAAATCTGCTCGGCAAACTGTGCATCAAACCCAATCCCGTTATCGCTTATCGTAAGCTGGCAGACTTTATCCCCGGGAACTGCCCCGGGGAGGTCGTGATCGCTGCAATCGACCAATCTCCCCTCAATTCGCACAACCGGGACCTCTCCCGCACGGTGAAATTTTAACGCGTTGCTGATGAGATTTTGAAAAAGCTGCCGGAGCTGGATTGTGTCGCAGTCGATTTCCGGCAACTGGCCAATCTCCACATTCGCCCCGCATTGTTCGATGGCGACCTCGAGATCGGAGAGCACTTCTTTGAGTAAAGAGTTGAGGTCGCAATGCTCGAAAGGCTGCCCCCGGCTCGTGATCCGCGTCAGCTTGAGCAGGTCCTGGATCAGGACCCGCATCCGCTCTGCCGCATTGAGCATCCGCCCCAAATAATCCAACCCGCCCTCCCCGAGTTGGGGCCCAAATTTGACCCGGAGCCGATCGCCGAAGGCTTGAATTTTTCGCAGCGGCTCCTGGAGATCATGAGAGGCAACGGACGCGAAGTCCTGGAGCTCCGCGTTGCTGCGCTCGAGCTGGCCTGCAAAACGTTTCAATCGTTCTTCCGCGTTCTTGCGCTCCGTGATATCCGCGCTCACACAGACCAGCCCAAGCATCCGCCCGCCCGGATCGAGCAGCGGCACTTTGTTGGTCGAGAGCCAAACTTCCACCGCACTCCGCGTGACCGCCGGCTCCACCCGGTTGCGCACTGGCATGCCGCTCTCAAAAATCTCCTGGTCACTCTCGTCGTAGAGAGCCGCCAGTTGTTTGGGAAAAAAATCGAAAACCGTTTTCCCCTCGATGCTTTCCCCGTCCGCGAGTTCCAAAAATTTCCGATGCGCCCGGTTATTCATGATGAATCGCCCTTTGACATCTTTAACGACAACGTAATCGGGCATCGTATCGATGATGCTGCTCAGCAGATTATGCTGGTCGGCGAGAACCTCCTCCGAACGGCGCCGCGCTGCCACGTCGCGCAGGATCATGTTTCCGGCCGCCATGAGCGCGAACAGCGTAAGGAGCGTTCCGAGCAGGATCGTGATCGTTGATCGGGTGCCAATCTGATCATTGAATTGCGCCCCCGCTTTCAGCAGTCCTCGCTCATGCGCCTCAAAATAGATGAGGAGTTGCCGGATTTTACCGGTCAGCTGTTCGAATGGTCCGGACAAATC
>JAYUPM010000091.1:0-4801 GCA_043760145.1 Spartobacteria bacterium | reverse complement strand
GGAAGCCGAGGATCAACTCGCTTTTCTGCCGCAAAACCCTCACGTCGATGCCATGAGCGCCTTGGTCGCAACCCTCGATGGGATGATCGCTTGCTTTGGCGAATAGCGGGTCATTTCCAACGACCGTAAATATTTACACGCGATAGGGTCTCGCGCTGCGATGGAGGAGGGAGGTTTGGGCTATGGGCGCGATCACCATTCATGAACTCCCGGAACAGGAACGGCCCCGCGAAAAATTAGCGGGTCTCGGTGCCGCCGCGCTCAGCGACAGTGAGTTGATTGCGATTCTATTGCGCTCGGGAATCCCGGGAGCCAGCGCCATCGACTTGGGACGCCAATTGCTGATGCGATTCGAATCCCTTGGCGGCCTCTCCCGATGCAGCGTAAGCGAGCTGGCCCGGATAAAGGGAATCGGCCTGGCCAAAGCCGTGCAGTTGGCAGCCGCGTTCGGCCTCGCATCCCGGCTCGCCCGCGAAACGCTGGTCCGCCAACGGCTCGATTCCCCGGACCTGATCTGGCAACTGCTCGGGTCCGAAATGCGCGCCCTTCACAAAGAATCGCTTCGGGTGATTTTGCTCGATACAAAATATCAACTGCTGCGCGTGGAAGAAATATCGCTGGGGAGCGTGAACGAAAGCATTGCCCATCCACGCGAGATTTTTCGGCCCGCCCTGATCCATTCGGCCTTTGCCCTGATCGTTGTGCACAATCATCCCTCCGGCGATCCCTCTCCCAGCCAGGCCGATCACAGCCTCACCCGGCGCCTTGCCGAAGCCGCCCAATTGCTCCAAATCCGCTTCCTGGATCATGTAATCCTCGGGGCCGCCGACAACGGACGCCAGCCCTGGTTCAGCTTCCGCGAGGCTGGGGTTCTTTAGAAGGGAGGGGGGGGTCTTGCGGTCCGTCCTTCGTCCCTCGTCCTTCGTCCTTCGTCCCTCGATCTCATATCAGTCCCATGCCACCCATTCGGCGCATGGGACGCATGGGACGCATGCGACTTATGGGATCGAGGACGACCAACTGGGCACGCTTCGTCCCTCGTCATTCTGGTTTCGTCATCCCCCCCCCGCCTTGTCTCCTTGTCTTTTCCCCATCCTCTCGCCCACTCTCCCCGTCTCACCCCTGTCACCTTGCCCGCTTCCGTCATTCATCCCAGCGCCATTATTCATCCCGATGCCCAAATCGGCGAGGGTGTGATGATCGGGCCCTTCGCCGTGATCGAAGGCGCTGCCCGGATCGACGACGGCTGCTCCATTCAAGCACATGCAATCATCGGCGCCCATGTGGTGATGGGGAAAAATAACGTGATCGGATACGGGGCAATCATCGGAGCCGATCCGCAGGACGCATCATTTAAATCGATAACCCAAAGCCATGTCCGGATCGGGGAAGGCAACAAGATCCGCGAATATTGCACGATCCATCGCGGGACAATGGAAGGAAGCGCAACCGTGATCGGGGACCAGAATTTTCTAATGGCTGGGACCCATGTCGCCCACAATGCCCGGGTTGGTAATAATGTGGTGATCGCGAACAATGTCCTGCTTGGAGGGCACGCGGTCATCGAGGACCGGGTCTTTATCGGGGGGGGCTGCGGCGTCCATCAGCACGTGCGAATTGGGCGACTCGCGATGTGCCAGGGGGCCTCAGGTTTCAGCAAGGATCTTCCACCGTTTACCATCGGAATGCAGATCAATATCGTGGCCGGCCTCAATGTCATTGGGACCCGCCGGGCAGGACTCGATGCCACTCAACGCGCCGAAATAAAAGAGGCATTCAGTTTGATTTACCGAGGCGGCTTAAATACCTCACAAGCCTTGGCAAAAGCCCGCACACGCATATGGGGCGATGAAGCCTCCTCGTTTTTTAAATTCATCGAGCAATCGGGCAAACGCGGATTCTGCGCAATGGCGGTGCGTCCGCGGGTTGTGACGGAAGAAACATTTGATTAAGCGCTTCACTGGCGTCCGCATGAGTTGGACCCCGCAATTTATTCACTCCCCAAAAAATGAAACAGGCGTCTCGCATCCTCCTCTTTGCATTCATCCCACTCTTCCTCGCAACCCTGAGCGGATGCGCAACGCAGCGCGGGGCGCAACCACGGGGCAAGGCAACCCTCGGAAAACCTGGGACCCGAATGACAGTGAGAACGACGGCCTATACGCACACTGAACCGGGCGGGCGAAACAATGCGATCGGGACCCGGCTCCGGTATGGAGGCAAAGTTTACAGTGCTGCCAGTGACTGGTCATGGCTCCCGCTTGGCACCCGCTTTGTGATGCGTTGCAACGGGCGAACTTACGTGATTGAAGATTACGGTTCGGCGCTGGTCGGCCGCCAGACAGTGGATCTCTATTTGCCGACCCGCCAGATGATGAACAAATGGGGCATGCGTTACCAGGAGATCGAGATACTTGAATGGGGTTCCCGCGCGATGAGCCTCAAGCTTTTGGAAGGCCGCCAGGGATACAAGCATGTCCGGACAATGGTCGCCGCCCTGCGCAAGCAGGGGCAGTGAGGATCAGTGTTCAGTGAACAGTGGTCAGTGGTCAGTGGTCAGTGGTCAGTGAATAGTGGTCGTCCTTCGTCCTTCGTCCTTCGTCCTTCGTCCCTCGTCCTCGTTCTTCCCAGCCTTCTCCAGTGGTCGGGCCACTCTACTATTCAGCACTATATCGTTTTCCCCTGGTCACGAAACGTCACCCCGTTGGCCTATGAGGTATTGGCACGCTTGTTGGCAGGCATCGCTCCATATCTGCTTAGCGCCTTCCGGGGTTTGTAGTTCCGCATTTATGCGGCAAGGGCGCACGCAAACACGAGGATGATGAGAACATTCAACGCGCCCGGAAAGGGGACGTCGGACCGGCTGAAGCCGGAACTACAAACCTCACCCAGGCTAACCGGCGCTAAACAGATACATCGCTCCGCGATGAAGAGTGGCACGCTTCGCACGGTGGATCGTCCTCGTCCTCGTCCTTTTCCGACTCTGATCACTGATTACTGATCACTGATTACTGTCCACTGATCACTGATCCCTCGGTGCCTTTCGCGGTTTCGTCACTCAGCTCTCGCATTGAATCCGCGCACGGTGTAATGCCAATTATGTCCTTTACCCGAATCACCCGAGTTGGCTGCATACTTGCCATTCTGATCGGCTCCACCCTGGGCCAGGAAGCTGCAATCCCAACCCCGTTTACTTACTCGCACCCGATCCCTCCCCGGCGCCAGTGGGACGCTAATTTCGGTTACTGCGGGGAAACCAGTTTCATCTCGGCTGGCCTCCGATTCGGCCAATACTGCTCGCAATACACCGCCCGCACTCTCGCAACTCCTGGCGTCTCGCAGAGCCTCGAACAGAGCCAGATTCTCCTCGGTGTAAATGATGCGGCAGTTGCGCGAAAACTGCGGTTGCAGGCTGCCGAGTTTGAATACCGCACACAGCGGACCACGCGGATGTTCACTGATTGGGTAAAAAGTCATACGCTGCGCGGACACGTTGTCATTATCGGCTTATTCAACAACGGCCTGCTTCTCGAAGAATGGACCGACCGCGCTGATGGCGATCCGGAATACGATCATATTGTTTCCGTGCTCGGATGGGGATCGAAGTTCTCCTTGGACGATAATCCCGACAGGGCATTTTATAATGACGTGGTTACCATCAACGACAATGGGCTCTACGGTCCTACTGGCGACCCGCCTGCTCTCCAGTTCCTTTACAGTTATCGGATGTTTAATTTCGCAGGGGGTCGGCACCGGGCGAACAATCCGAATGGCCCGATTTATCTGCTAAAAAATCGGGCCCCCAACTACGGGATTGCGATTGAAGGTCCGCTCGATCTTGACGGCGCCTTGATCCCGGTGAGCCTTTCGGCCAGCAATAGCGATGAGCCCGAAATGCCTGAAGGCTCCAATATCGCCCCGGCCCCTGTCCCCCTCACGCTTACTGCCACCGTCTCGATCCCGGATACGACGGTCGCTTACACCCTTTATCGCTACGATGATTTCACCAAGGTGCCGGTCGCAAATTTCAATGCCTCTGCTGCCGCTGCCGTCCAGTCATGGCCAATCCCGGCCGTGTCCGGAAGCACGTTCACTGTTCCCATAGTAACCACGACAGACGCCACCGTCATCTTTCGCGCAGTCCGTCAATCGGCCCCGTGACCGAAAGCGAAAAGCGGAAAGGGATGAATGGATAAAACGGAGGGGAATCCAAGTTGGTCTTTAACCTTTGCTTCCGCGCCGAAGGCGCAACCAGTCATCAGCCCAGCGGCAACGCCCTGGGTATCCATCCAGAAAGATTCATCAACCCTGAAAGGGCGCAACTCGACAGTGCTGACAGGCTTTAGAGCTACACCTCCGCAGCCCTGGTCTCCGGGATGGACGCGTCGGGCACACCTTGCATCCTAGCTTTGTTTGTTACCCGGTGGTGTCGCTCGTTCCTCGCTTACCACCGGCTACATTCTGGCAACCCCTGTCGGGGTAACAGCGCCGCCTGAACCATTCCTCATCGCACGGGTTCGTCCAATTTTCATTTTTCAATTCACTAGCATCCCACAGGGTGGAAAAAACGGGGAGGGAGTCTCGATTCTATAAGGGGTTGCGGGTGGTTTTCACAGGAGATCGATTGCGAGTTTTTACCGGCAACCCCGGGAAGTGACACCTCACATTTTTCCGCAGATTACGCAGATTACCGCAAATTACCTCAGATGAAGATCGGGGAAGGCCGGCGTTCAAAACACTCGAATCCAGATGACGTCCGCTTCCGGGGCTTCGTATCTGCGTCCCTCTGCGAGAATCTGCG
>JAYUPM010000090.1:0-4802 GCA_043760145.1 Spartobacteria bacterium | reverse complement strand
GAAAACGGCACCGTGGCTGCCGGGTTCCAGCTCCAGGGCGGGGCCGACCCAGACGATGTCCCGGTCGACGGGGTGGTCATCGTTACGACGGGTGCCTTTGTTCCGAAACCGACGACAAAGATACTCGATGAGCCGACAATGCTGATCTTTGTGCCGTAACCGGCGCAGTTAGCTATAAGCAGTTTCCAAGCGCGGAAGATCCTCGGATCTTCCGCGCTTTTTCGTGGCAGCGGCGTCCCGTCGAGGGGAAAGGATGAATTATGAAGGATGAAGGATGAAAAGCCTGCTCGTGGCAGCGACGTCCCGTCGCTTTCCTTTTGATCCAGCCCGAAAGAGGCGAGACGCCTCTGCCACGACTCTGCGCCCTCCGACCTCCGACCTCCGCCCTCCGACCTCCGACCTCCGACCTCCGACCTCCGACCTCCGACTACCGGGGACCTTCGTCTTCCACGATCTCCAGGGTCGCCTTTTCCCCGTGTTTGCTGGCAGCCGCCGTCAAGAGGTTGCGGATCGCGATAATCGTGTGCCCTTGTTTGCCAATCACTTTGCCCACATCGCTTTGACGCAAGCGCAGGCGGAACACCGATCCCTTGGTGTCCGCCTGCGTCTTTACCAGCACCATTTCCTCCGGGAAATCGATGAGCTGGCGAATAATGAAATTGAGGAACTCCTGTAACTCGTCCTGGGGCATCAGAAGTTCCTCCCCAATTACTGATGTTACTTCGCCGCTTCGGCTGCCTTGGCTTCGGTCGCTTTGCGTGCTTTCTTGATCAGGCTGCGCACGGTGTCGCTGGGCTGGGCTCCTTTGCTGATCCAATATTCGGCGCGGGAAATATCGATATTGGAATTCTCGCCGGCTTTCTTCGGATCGTAGTTGCCGATGATCTCGATGAATTTGCCGTCGCGCGGACTGCGCTGGTCGGCAACGACAACTTTGTAATAGGGGCGGTTAATGGCGCCTTCGCGCCGCAATCGGATGCTTACAGACATGTTCGTGGTTCTTGCTGGTTCTAGTTGGTTCTTAAATGGGTTTTCGGGACGGGCACTGCAGTCGGGCTCTAGCGCGGCATCTTGAAACGTTGTTGCGCCCCGGGACGCGACATCATCTTCTTCATTTTGCCCATATTCTTCATCATCTTCCTCATTTGGCCGAAGCGTTGAAGAAGATCATTTACTTCGGTCACCGACACTCCGCTTCCACGGGCAATGCGCTGTCGGCGGCGGGCATTCAAAATGTCCGGGTTACTCCGCTCGTCCAACGTCATCGAAAGCACTATCGCTTCGACCCGCTTCATCTGTTTGTCGTCTACCGAAAAGCCCTTCAAATTAGACATCCCGGGCAGCATGCCAAGGATATTTTCCAATGGCCCAAGTTTGCGGATCATTTTGAACTGCTCCAGAAAATCATTCAGGTCGAAGGAGGCGTTCCGCATCTTCGCCTCCATCCGCCGCGCTTCGTCCTCATCAATCGCCTGTGCGGCCATCTCCACCAACCCGACAATATCGCCCATCCCAAGAATCCGCCCAGCGAGTCGGTCCGGGTAAAATGGCTCGAAATTCTCCATCTTTTCGCCGAGCCCGGCGAATTTGATGGGGCGCTGTGTGACTTCGCGCATCGATAAAGCGGCGCCGCCGCGGGCATCGCCATCGAGTTTGGTGAGGATCAGCCCGGAAATATCGAGGGCTTCATGAAAATGAGTGGCGACGCTCACCGCCTGCTGGCCGGTGGCGGCATCCGCGACCAGGAGCACTTCCTGCGGTTGAAGGAATGCCTTGAGCCGTTTGAGCTCTTCCAGCAGGACGGTATCGATCTCCTGTCGGCCGGCAGTATCGAAAATCTGGACGTCTCCCCCCTGTTCCTTTGCCCATTCCAAGGCGGCCTTTGTCGTTTTGAGAACATCGGTTTCGCCGGGAGCAGGGGTAAAAACCGGGACCCCGATCTGACGAGCCAGCGCTGCAAGTTGTTCGATGGCGGCCGGCCGATAGAGATCGCAGGTGATCAGCATCGGCTTTCTCCCCTGTTTCTTTAAATAATTGGCCAGCTTGGCCGAGGAAGTCGTCTTTCCCGCCCCGTTGAGGCCCACCATCAAAATCCGGGCCGGTTTATCGAGGTTCAGTGGCGACTCGTTCCCTCCCAAAAGCGCGGTGAGTTCGTCGTGAAAAATCTTCACGATTTGCTGGCCGGGCGTGACGCTTTTGAGCACCTCTTCCCCGAGCGCCTTCTCCTTGACCCGCGCGATGAACCCCTTTGCCACATTGAAATCGACGTCCGCCTCCAGCAACGCCATCCGGACCTCGCGCAACGCATCGGTGATATTCGTGTCGGAGATCTTTCCATGACCGCGAAGGTCCTTGAAGATGTCCTGGAGCTTATCGGAGAGGAGTGAAAACATTCAGACGGGCAGGCACCGTAGCGCAATTTTGCGCGGCGTCGAGCGGAGCCGTTGCAAAATCTCAGATTCCCGATTTTCGGGTTCCCGCTTTGGCGTTGCGGCTGTATGGTCCCACCATGAAGACCACGATGGAGATTCCTGACGCCTTGCTCGCCGACGCCACCATCTTTGCGGCCCGCGAAGGACGCTCTTTAAGTGACATGGTGGCCGAAGGTTTGCAGCGTGTCGTCGCCACGGCTCCTGTGCGGTCGCCGGGAAGCCGTTCACGTGTTCGTCTGCCAATAGTTGAATGCGGTGCGCCTGGGACGCTCAACATTCCCGACGACGTGGCATCGCGGTTGGATGCAAGGGAGGATACGGAACGTCATGCGACATCTTTGTGCTCTTCGTGAGTTTCCGTGGGATTAATTGAGGACCGGAGGCCGTCTCCACGGTGTGGCTTCTTGTTGCCCGTCATCCGCCGGCGACTATCCGGATGATTTCCAACCGGTCCCCTTCGGCCACTTCGCGCATTGGCCATTCCTCCCGACGCAACGCTTCGCCGTTGTGCTCGACCAGGAGCGTGGGCGCGGGCAGTCCAATTGACTCAACGACCGCGCCAACATTGGGCTGGCCCTCGTGTTCTCTCAACTCGCCGTTTATCAAAATCTTCACGACGCTAAAATGGCGGCATCCCAATCTTTCCAGACCGGATCAAACCCGCGGGCCCGCAGGATCGAAGCGACCTCGGCCGGGGATCGGTCGTCGGCGATTGAGAATTGTTCGGTGGCGCTTTCGCCTAATGTGTCCGCGCCGGGAGTGACGGCTTTGCCGCGGACTGTGAGATGAAGATCTTCTTTTCCCTGGCCCGTGTATCCGCCGGGCTCGGTATGTGAACCGGCGCTCATTGACGTGATCCCTAATGGCAACAATGCGTCCCGGAGTTCTGCAGGTTCGCGGGTGCTTAAGACAATGCCGACTTGTGGAAAACAGATCCGCAGGGCGCAGATGAGTTGCACAAATTCACGGTCGGGCAGGGGAGAGCGCGGGGCGAACTCGCCGGCGCACGGGCGCAACCGTGGAAGGCTAATGGTGAACTGCGCTTTCCAACATTTCCGCAGCAGATGTTCCAAGTGCCTGGCGAGTGCCAGTGCTTCGCCGCGCCATGGCGAGAGGCCGAAGAGTGCGCCGATCCCGATCCGGCGAAAGCCGCCTTCATAAGCGCGCTCGGGGCACGCAAGGCGCCAGTGAAAATCTTTCTTCGGGCCAGCCGTGTGAAACTCCGCATACGCGTTTTGATCGTAAGTTTCCTGGTAAACGATCAATCCTTCCGCCCCGGCTTGGACGAGCCGCGAATAATCCCCGGCTTCCATCGGCGCGACTTCCAGGGAGAGGGAGGGAATCTCCGGGACCAATGTCCGGATACAGCGTTCAAGATACCCGTTGGAGACAAACTTCGGATGTTCCCCGGCCACCAGCAGGATCTGGCGGAACCCTTCCTTCGCAAGGTGCCGCGCCTCGGCAATGATGGCATCCGTTTCCAGCGTGACCCGCAGGATTGCGTTGTCGCGCGAGAACCCGCAATACGCGCAGTTGTTGATGCACTCATTGGAAAGATAAAGCGGCGCAAAGAGCCGGATCGTTTTTCCAAAGTGACGCCGCGTCACCGCTTGGGATTCGCATGCCATGGCTTCGAGTTGCCCGTCATCGGCAGGTTCCAGCAACGCCGCAAAGCGACGGAGCAGGGGCGATGGCGGGTTTTCGAGGAATGCACTCATTTGGACGGGGGCGGCAATATAGAATTGGCGGGCGGCTTGTAAATGAAGCACTCTTCGCGGCCCGATGCCTGATCTCTTCGCGGCTTATAACATCCTGGTGCTGGCCGGACTTTTATTGACGCTTTTTGCCGTCCTCCTGAACCTCTGCACGTTCGATGGTTTGCGCGCAGCTTCTGGGTTCGACGCCGATGCCCCGCTGGTCTCAATCCTTGTTCCGGCCCGGAACGAAGAACGCAACATCCGGGCGTGCGTCGAGTCGCTCCTGGCCCAGGATTATCCCAACTGGCAGCTCATTGTGCTCGATGATCATTCCGAGGATCGGACCGGGGCGATCCTCCGGGAACTCGGACTCGGCCCCGACGATTGGCGGCGCTCCCTGCTTTGTGGCACGCCGTTGCCCGAAGGTTGGACTGGCAAGAATTGGGCATGTCATCAACTCGCCGCGCAGGCCCGGGGCGATTATCTTTTTTTCCTCGATGCCGATACCAGCCACGAGCCGGGGATGGTCGCAGCCGCGATCGCCTACGCGCAAAAAAACCGGGCCAGCCTTGTCTCCGCGTGGCCCAAATTGGTGACCGGCACATGGAGCGAAAAACTTGTGCTCCCGATCATCATCTGGGCGGCAATGACGCTCTACCCGCATTGGCTTTTG
>JAYUPM010000089.1:0-1989 GCA_043760145.1 Spartobacteria bacterium | reverse complement strand
AGAATCAGGAGGCGGCAATGTTTGAATGGGCGCATGCCCCCCGCAAGCGCTGTCAAGACAGAAGCAAGGATTTGAGGGGTGGGTTTCATAAGGGGCGGGGTGGTACAGACTGATTGTCAAAAGAGGAATACTGGAGGGGCGGGGATTAACGATGAGCAGACATTCGCCGTCACGAAAAAAACGCGATTTTTTTGAATAACCCCCGCCGGCGATTCACAGGATAGCGTTGCGCCAAGCACCCGCCAAATTGGCAACGGGAAGGGCAAAAACCCGTAGATATCACCTGAGGAATCAGGGAAAACCGGTTTGCGGAATGGAATGCTTCGCTTCTCGTTACCGTGATCGGGAAACGGTGTGATCCGGGCCTTATTTGGGTTAGGTGGCTAGTGTTGCTGACCGCACGTGGCAATCATTCGATGGCTGCATGCCGTTGCAAAACTTCATGACCCATCCTCAAAAGTTCGTGGACCCATCCTGAACGCACCCGTTGCCCTCCCCTCATTCCACCCAATACTTGCCCGAATGATGACGCTCCTATCGATCGCCGAGCAATCTCTCTAATGCCCTTTGACGCTCGCGCTCTTGCGTGTAGACCTTGGCCCATTTGTGCCGGGGACGCACTGCCCCAGGCAACTTCAGGACCGGGACATCACAACCTAGTTTCTCCAGCACATATACCGCCGCCCCTCGAATCGAAGCTTCCGGCTCATCATTCGGACACACCGGCTCGCCAAGCACATCGGAAAGTCGTTGCAAGGAGGACGCCGAATTTTGGATCCCGCCGGAGACAATAAATTTCGGATGTGTTTTCTCTGACTTGAGCACCATCTCAGCGATCAACGCGAGCCGGTGGTAAGTGGCCTCGGTGATGGCCTGGAGCATCTCCATCGCGTTTGTGTGCTGGGTGATCCCATGAATGGAACCTTTGTCGTCTTCATTCCATGATGGCGCGCGCTCCGCGGTCCAGAACGGGAGCACTGTCAACCCATGCGCTGGCCCCGGATGAAGTGCGAGTTGTTCTTCTATCGTGGCCTCGTCTGGTAATTGTAACTCCCGCAAACACCATGCCCGCAAATTGCCCGCATTACTCACCGCGCCACCCACTAAATAACGGCGGGCATCCACTCGATAACAAAATAGTCCGTAAGGCGCGCGGGCTTGTTTGCCTTCGCGCATTACGCGCAGCGCCGCACTTGTCCCGACGTTGATTGCCGCCAGCCCCGGCCGGGTCGCCCCCGACCCTAGATTGCTCGCTGCTCCATCGCCAATCGCAGGAAACCATGGGACTCCGCGCAACTCCGGGAAGTTCGCCGCGAGCATATCTCCACCAATACTCGGCTCATCGCTCAGAGGACGAAATTGTTTCGCGGTGACCCCGCAATGCGCGAGCAGCCCAGGGTCCCAATCGAGCCGGGTCGGATCGAAAAGCCCGGTCCCTGTTGCCATGCCGATTGCGCAATTGGCCGCCCCGCAAAGCTTGAGCTGAAGCCATTCCGCGGGCGACATCCACTGTGACACACGAGAGAAGAGGCGTTTCCGGGTCCGGCGAAGCCACTGCAATTTGGCTGGCCAAAAAGAAGCGCGAAGCATGCAACCGGTGGAGGCATGCGTTTTCTTCTCCGACAAAGTTTCGCGCAAAGTGGCGGCATCCTGCCGGCAACGGGAATCGGCCCAGGTAACAATGCGTGTCAGCGGCTCCCCATTGGCATCGCATCCCACAAGGCTATGCCAGAAACACGAGACTCCGATTCCAGCTATCTTGCGGCCTCGCAGACCCTTCTCCTCCCGAAAGGTTTGCAACGTCCCTTCGATGCAGGAAGTAACCGCGCGCAGTAGAATCTCCGGCTCGAGTTCGGCCCCACCGTCACTGGATGTTAAAAGAGGGTAACTCTGCTGGTGTGTTGTCCCGGCGATGCGATTGGCGGCGTCATCAAACAACGCGGTCCGGGTGGAAGATGTCCCGATGTCGATGGCGAGAATAAGGGACAT
>JAYUPM010000088.1:0-4824 GCA_043760145.1 Spartobacteria bacterium | reverse complement strand
GGCCGCGTGAAAAATCGGCCATATGTTCGATGGCAGAGACATAGCTGATAATGTCGCGCAAGAGGGGGTTGGTGACATTAAAGATGAAGGTGACAAGGCCACCCAGGAATGCGGCGAAGATGGCGACGAATGTCATGACGGCGGCGTTGATTTGTTCCGTGGTCAGGGCCGATGCAAGGCAGCCGATGGAACAGTAGAACATCCCCAACAACGCAAGGAGCATGTAACTCCCGCCATAGGCGCCAGCCGCCATGGCCGCTTGTTTCCCGGTGATGGCCTGGAAAGCGACAAAGTAGGAAAAGCTGGGGGCCCACAAGACGCAGTAGAAAAGAAACGCCCCGAAGAATTTGGCCATCACCACCTGCCAATCCTGGACGGGGGCGGTTGTGACCATCTCGAAGGTTCCCATCCGGAATTCATCGGCATAACTGCGCATTGTAATCAACGGGAAGATCAGCAGGAACGGGAACCAGAAGAGCAGGGTGTTAAAGGCGGCTTCAACCACGGTGACTTCCGCCTCGCTGCGATTGAGGAACATGATCCCCGAGTAGAAGTTGAACCCGGTGGCGATCAGAAAGAAGAAGATCACCACGTAGGCGATGGGCGAGTAGAAATACGATTTCATTTCGCGGCCGAGTAGAGTGAAAAATGTTCGCATGGATTATGGAGTAAGTGAGGCAGTTAAAGAGTCCGAGGGGGGCACCCCGTCCGGTGGCTGGAGCGCGAGGAGCCGGGTTAGCTGTCGGAATGAGTCAGTTCGACGAACACGTCTTCGAGGGTGGCCCGGCGGCGCATCATTTCACGAAGGCCCCAGCGGCGTTCGCATACGAGCCGCATGACTTCCTCGCACGGATCGGAGTTGGCCTCCAGCCGCAGATGGAAGGTGCTATAGTCGGCGTTCTTTTCCTCAGTCACATCCTTTACCCCATTGAGTTGGGAAAGGATCAGCCGGGCGTCATCCGCGCCGACACTGGCTTCGAGCCGCAGGGCACCAGCCGTGCGATGATTGCGCAGCAGATTCTCGGCGGTATCCGAGGCGCGGATCCGCCCCTTGTGAATGACAATTACCCGCGAGCACATCATCTCCACTTCGGGAAGGATATGTGTAGAGATCAGCACGGTGCGCTTGTGGGCAAGGTTCTTGATGAGTTCACGGACCTGGCGGATTTGATTCGGATCGAGGCCGATGGTCGGTTCATCAAGGATCAGCAAGTCCGGGTCGCTGACCAGGGCATCGGCGAGCCCGACTCGCTGGCGGTATCCCTTGGAAAGTGAGCCGATCAATTTGCGTTCCACGTTTCCGATAGTGCAAAGCTCCAGCACATCACCCACACGCTCCTTCACCTTTCCACGCGGGACTCCCTTGAGATTCGCCCGGTAACGCAGATACTCTCCGACCCGCATGTCGTGATAAAGCGGGGTGTTTTCGGGGAGGTAACCGAGGTGGCGGCGCGCTTCGAGTGATTGGGAAAACACGTCGAAGCCGGCGATCGTTGCGCTGCCAGAGCTGGCGGGAAGATAGCTTGTGAGAATCTTCATGGTCGTGCTCTTGCCCGCGCCATTGGGCCCGAGGAACCCGACGATCTCGCCGCGTTCGACCTCGAAGTTCAGGTTATCGATGGCGGTAATGCCCGCGTATCGCTTGGTGAGGTTTTCAACTTTGATCATGAGAATTTTTCAACCGACTTCAAGGAGGTGACCTCATAGCGGCCGACTTGCCGGATGACAAGTCCCTGCTTGTTTTTTGGGAGTTTTGCCGTTTGCCGCCCGATTTTTTCCCCAACATGAATCCCGTCGGTGCGAGAATTTTCTTTTTGGCAAGTTCGCAGGTGCGCATAGATTGCGCCCCCACACCCTATGGCTATTTCGTTTGCGAATCGTTTTAATGCAGATCTGCTGGATGAAAATTACGCACAATGGCAGCAGAACCCGGCTTCGGTTGATGCGCATTGGGCCGCTTTTTTCGAAGGTTTCGAACTTGGCTCTGTCCACTCCAGCAATGGCGCGACGCCGGAAGGCGGGGCCGCGGCTGTGGATGCGCCGCTCCAGACGCGGGTCGATGGGTTGGTTTACGCGTATCGCACCCTGGGCCATACGATCGCGGATCTGGATCCCCTGGCAAAGAGCCGCCCGGAAAACCCGATGCTCAGTCTTCGCGAACTGGGGTTTGCGGAAAAAGATCTCGAGCTGGAGATCAGTTCCAAATTCTTTTTCGGCGGCAAGCGGATGAGGCTTCGCGAGATGATCAGCCAACTGGAGGCGATCTATTGCGGAACAATCGGCGCGGAGTTCATGTTCATCCAGAACCCAAGGGTGCGGAACTGGGTCCGGGAAAGAATCGAAGCCCGGCCCGGCAACTACTCCCTTTCCGAGGAAACCCAGCGGCGGATGCTTGCCCAAATCCATGCCGTGGAAACGGTCGAGCACTTTCTCCATACCCGGTTCCAAGGGCAGAAGCGGTTCTCGATCGAGGGTGCGGAATCACTGGTGGTGGCTCTCAACGGGTTGCTGGAAAATTGCCCGCGGTTCAAGGTGAAAGAAATTGTGATGGGGATGGCCCATCGCGGGCGCATCAGCGTGATTAAGGAATTTCTTCAGAAGCCGCTCCGTGTGATGTTTGCGGAGTTCTCGGAGAATTATGTTCCCAATGCGGTTGGCGGGGATGGAGACGTGAAATATCATCTTGGCTACACGACCCAACGGAAGCTCGAGGATGGTTATGAAGTGTGCGTGAGGCTATCAGCCAACCCGAGTCATCTCGAAGCGGTTGATCCCGTGGTGCAAGGAATGGCCCGGGCCCGGCAGCGGATTCGCAAGGACACGGTGGAACGCTCCTCGGTGGTGCCGGTTTTGATTCACGGAGACGCGGCGTTTGCGGGGCAGGGGATCGTTGCGGAGGTCCTCAACATGTCGCAGCTCCAGGGATACAGGACTGGGGGGACCGTCCACATCGTGGTTAATAACCAGATCGGCTTTACCACGTTGCCTGCCGATGCGCGCTCTTCGCGATATTGCACCGACGTCGCGAAGATGATCGAGGCGCCGGTGTTGCATGTGAACGGCGATGATCCCGTGGCGGTCCGGTTTTGTGCGGAATTCGCCTTTGAATTCCGCCAGCAGTTCAAGGCCGATGTCATCATCGATATGTATTGTTACCGGCGCCATGGCCATAACGAGAATGACGAACCGCTTTATACCCAGCCCTCGCTTTACGCCGAGATCAGCGCCCATCCATCGGTCGGGACGATTTTCCGCGAGAAGTTGATCGCTTCCGGGGCGCTCACGCTGGAGGACGCGGCGGAACTCAAAAAGCAGTCCGATGCCCAATATGAAGCGGCGTTTACCGAGGTCAAGGCGGCTGAGCTGGATCAGACGATCAATAAATTCAGCGAATCAACGGCAGTCTTCCAACCCCCCTACACGCACGGCCCCGTTGATACCGCGATCAGCAAAAAGCGGGTCGAAGAAATCGTTCGCGGACTCACGATGGTCCCCGAAGAATTTCAGGTCCTGCCAAAACTGAAAAAGTTTTTGCTCGAAAAACGCCAGGAGGTATTGAAGCGCGGAGACGGGTTCGACTGGGCGTATGGCGAAGCGCTCGCCATGGGCTCCCTGTTGATGGAGGGAATCGCTGTGCGCCTCAGTGGGCAGGATTGCCGCCGCGGCACATTCAGTCAGCGACACTCCTATCTTTACGACGAGCGGACCCGGGAACGTTATTGCCCATTGCAACATCTCGCCCCGGACCAGGGCCGGATCTGCATCTACAACTCGCTCCTCAGCGAGCAGGCAGTCCTCGGATTTGATTACGGTTACTCCCTCAATTACCCGGATATGCTCTGTATGTGGGAAGCGCAGTTTGGCGATTTCTCCAACGGCGCGCAGGTGATCATCGACCAGTTCATCAGCTCGGCGGAAAGCAAATGGCAGCGGCCCAGCGGGATCGTCCTCCTTCTGCCTCATGGCTATGAAGGACAGGGCCCCGAACATTCCAGCGCGCGGCTCGAGCGGTTTCTTCAACTCTGTGGCGAAGAGAATATCCAGGTCTGCAACGTCACCACGCCGGCCCAGTATTTCCATTTATTGCGCCGCCAGATGAAGCGGGCTTTTCGCAAACCGCTCGTCTTGATGACCCCCAAGAGCATGCTTCGCCTGGAGGCGGCCACTTCCAAACTGGAGGATTTTACGAAGGATTGTTTCCATGAAATCCTTCACGGTCCGCTTCTCGCCAAACCGGAAAAAATTACGCGTCTGATTTTTTGCACAGGGAAAGTTTACTACGATTTATTGAAGCACCGGGACGAGGGGAAGCTGGTGCACACAGCGTTTATCCGGATCGAGCAGCTCTATCCGCTGGACGAAAAGCAATTGATGGAGGCCGTAAAGACCTATCCCAAAGCCGTGACCTTTGTCTGGTGTCAGGAAGAATCCCAGAACATGGGCGCGTGGATTTACATCAGTTGGCAATTGCGCCGGCTGCTGGATCAGCAACTCTGGTATTCGGGACGTGCCGCAAGTGCCAGTCCCGCAGTCGGTTCGCTGGGGGTCCACAAAAAGGAGCAACGGCTCATCGTCGAAGATGCATTCACCCTTGGTTAAAAATCATCCCATTTAAAATTATCCCATGAGCAGCGAAGTCAAAATTCCGGCCGTTGGCGAATCGATCACCAGCGGGTTAATTTCCACATGGCACAAAAACGACGGCGACACGGTGGTCGTCGGCGATGTGCTGCTGACCTTGGATACGGACAAGGTTTCCACAGAGATCACGGCGGAAAAAGCCGGGGTATTGCGGATCAAGGCCGCGGCAGGCCAGGAAGTGAA
>JAYUPM010000087.1:0-13355 GCA_043760145.1 Spartobacteria bacterium | reverse complement strand
TGCCCTTCATGTCGAGTGTCCGTAAGCAATACCCGTTCGATCTCATCGAACAAAAATGGCAGAATACCTGGGAGGATAAGGAAACATTTCGTTCCTGGAACCCGGGCGAAACCATTCCCCCAACCCATCCTTTTGCTCTCCGACATGGCACGGCAGCCCTACCCCCCAAATATTATATCCTGGATATGTTTCCCTATCCTTCAGGAGCCGGTCTGCATGTCGGACATCCCGAAGGTTATACGGCGACCGATATCCTGGCGCGGTATCGAAGGGCCAAAGGATTCAATGTCCTTCACCCCATGGGGTGGGACGCCTTTGGGCTTCCGGCGGAACAATACGCCATTCGAACCGGCCAGCATCCGCGAAAAACGACGGAAGAAAACATTACCAATTTCAAACGCCAGATCCAATCGCTTGGGTTCAGCTATGACTGGCGGCGGGAGGTGGATACGACCGACCCGGAATATTTTAAATGGACCCAATGGATTTTTCTCCAGCTTTATCACTCCTGGTTCAATCCAAAAACCAACAAAGCGGAACCGATCAGCACGCTCCCCTGCCCTCCCGAAGTCAAAAGCGATGAAGAGAAACGCCACTTCAGGGACAGCCGTCGCCTGGCGTTTGTTTCCGAAGCCGCGGTCAACTGGTGTCCTGAACTCGGAACGGTTCTGGCCAACGAAGAGGTCAAGGAAGGCAAAAGTGAAGTCGGTGGATTTCCCGTGGTTCGCCGACCGATGCGGCAATGGATGCTGCGGATCACGGCGTTTGCGGAACGCTTGATTCACGAACTCGACGGATTGACCTGGCCCGACTCGATCAAGGCGCTCCAACGCAACTGGATCGGGCGGAGCGAAGGCGCGGAGGTGGAATTCAAAGTCGATGGCGGCGGCGGGAGCGATGAGGGGAACCGGATCCGGGTTTTCACGACCCGGCCCGACACACTTTTCGGTGCCACTTATATGGTGCTCGCCCCTGAGCATCCGTTGGTTGATCTGCTGACGACTGAAGAGCAATGGCCAGCCATCGAGCAATACCGGGAAAAGACAGCGCGCAAGAGCGATCTCGAGCGGACTGAGCTTGCGAAGGAAAAAAGCGGCGTTTTCATCGGCGCGTTTGCGATCAATCCCGTCAACAGCGAGCGGATCCCAATCTGGATCGCCGACTACGTGCTCGTTGGATACGGGACCGGCGCGATCATGGCGGTCCCGGCCCACGATGAGCGGGACTGGGAATTTGCGCAAAAGTTTTTTCTACCGATTCGGCAGGTGGTTTCGGACACACCACGGCTCGGCCTCGGCGGTGAATCACCATGCAGCGCGCAGCCATTGGAGTGTTTGCCGGGGGAAGGGTTTGCGATCAACTCGGGGCCGCTTGACGGTCTGCCAACCATCGAAGCCAAGGCAGAAATGACCCGCCGCCTGGAATCACTCGGGCTCGGGAAAAAAACCATCACCTACAAGTTGCGCGATTGGTTGTTTTCCAGGCAGCGTTATTGGGGTGAACCGTTTCCGATTGTGTGGGAAGGGGGCCACCATCGGGCGCTGGAAGAGAGCGAGCTGCCATTGAATCCGCCAGCGCTTGAGGATTTCAAGCCAACCGGGACAGGTGAACCGCCGCTGGCAAAAGCGATTGATTGGGTGAAATACAGCGCGAGCGCGACACGCGAAACCAACACGATGCCGCAATGGGCGGGGTCGTGCTGGTATTACCTTCGGTATATCGATGTCGGCAACGCCGGGCGTTTTGTGGGGCGCGATGCGGAACGTTATTGGATGACCGGATCGCTTGGGCAAGGTGGCAAACCTGTGCATGGCGGTGTTGATCTCTATGTGGGCGGGACCGAGCACGCCGTCTTGCATCTGCTTTATGCGCGGTTCTGGCACAAGGTGCTCTTTGACCTCGGCCACGTCTCGACGCCGGAACCGTTCCAGCGCTTGGTCAATCAAGGGATCATTCTCGGCGATGACGGTCAAAAGATGTCCAAGTCGCTCGGCAACGTGGTGAATCCCGATGATGTGATTGCCGAGTATGGGGCGGATGCATTTCGTTGTTACGAGATGTTCATGGGGCCACTTGAACAGATGAAACCGTGGAGCATGAGCGGGGTGGAAGGCGTGTCCCGGTTCCTTGCCCGGGTCTGGCGTTTGGTGCTGGAGGAAAACCAGGCTGGCGAGTGGAACTTCCATCACGCCTTGTCAGATGTTGACCCAGACAAGGCGCAACTCAAAGTGATCCACGCCACCATTAAAAAAGTGGGCGAAGACATCGAGAGCCTCAGCTTTAACACGGCTATTTCTCAGATGATGATTTTCGTGAACGCCTTTATTCCAGCCAACCCCCGGCCACGCGCGGCCATTCGGACATTGCTCCAATTACTCAATCCGTTCGCCCCGCATGTGACCGAAGAGCTCTGGGAACGCCTCAATCAAAGCGACCCGGGGGCAGCTTTTGGACCGCTCGCTGAGGAGCCATGGCCGGTGTGGAATCCTGAGTATTTGGTCGAAGACGAAATCGAGATGCCGGTGCAGGTGAACGGGAAATTGCGGGACAAGATGATGGTGAAAATCGATGCGGATGGGCCGACGATAGAAGCGGCTGCGTTAGGTTTGGGGAAAGTCCGGGAACACACTGATGGCAAGACTATTAAGAAAGTGATCGTGGTGCAGGGTAAACTGGTAAACATCGTTTCGGTTTGAGCTGAATATCAGGTCGATCAGCCGGGCCAAACTATTCGCCCGATAATTGAACAGAACCGTTCCCTACATGGTCAGCATATCAGGCGGACTGTTTTTATGGCTGGCGTTACAAATCCTGAACCCGGGCTTCTCTCAATGAGCGGCGAACTCGACTTGCATGAAGTGCCCCAAGTGCGGGAACAACTATTTGAACTGCTCTCCTCTCAACCCTCAACGGTGCTTCTCGATTTAAGCGATGTCAGCTACGTCGATAGCTCCGGCTTGGCGCTGCTCATTGAAGCTAATCAGCGACTCCGGGACCAGGGGCGTCAGCTCGCGCTCTGCGGCCTGAGTTCCAGCGTTTATAATGTCTTCGAGATCGCGCTTCTCGATGAGGTCTTCCAGATCGCCGATGATCGCACTGCGGCCCTCGCCTGCCTCGAACATTAAGCCACGGAAAAGCGGCATGCTTTCGCCCTTCCCGCTTTCCATTTTCTCGGCAATAGTTCGCCCCCCGGGGATTTTCCCCATAAACCCCTGCGTTGACGGGTTACTGCATTAAGCCATGGAAATTTACATTCTACGCGAAGGAAAGGAAATCGGCCCTTTTAGCGAGGTCACCACCCAGACAATGCTCAAGCAGGGCAGCGTCGTGACTACTGATTTGGCATGGCGTCTTGGGCTGGACGAATGGCGTCCCCTGCACACGGTGCTATATCCGGGGCCATCCACTGGCAGTTCCGGACTGCGGCCTCCTCCGCCGCCCGGCGCGGTAATAGCCCCAGCCGTGCCTGCGGAACCGGAACCTGTTTCCGAGCCGGCGACCGAGCAGCAGAAGGCATT
This sequence comes from Spartobacteria bacterium, assembly GCA_043760145.1. Taxonomy (GTDB): domain Bacteria; phylum Verrucomicrobiota; class Verrucomicrobiia; order Chthoniobacterales; family Chthoniobacteraceae; genus CAIURC01. The sequence goes on along the minus strand of JAYUPM010000087.1, from coordinate 9,837 downwards.
TTTGAAGTTCATGGGGATTCCGTTTGCCGTCGATCTCAGCAAAGACCAAGCGGACTTGATCGCGAACCACACGATGCAGCTCCCGCGAGATCCGGCCCGTTTGGTATTGTGGAGCACAGAACGTTTACGGCTCCACCCGGATCTTTTTCACGGGGAGGTTCAGGCCCACAAAGAAAGCCGGGCAGCCCATTACCTCGAGATCGTCCAGGTCCAAGGGGCCGAGTTTTTTAGCAAAGTGACAAAGGCGCATTGCCAGGTTCTTGTTGGTCATCTCGATGCCCGGTTCCCGCATTGGGAAACGCATCTGGAGGAGGTCGCCCAGAATTATTTCTTTGCGGCCATCGCTGAGAAATTTCCGATGCTGGTGAAGGTTAAGCGGAAATTTAAGTATCCCGAGGGACCCGGAACAAGGGGTATGCGATCGCAGCCAGCGGTCCGACCGGCCCCGAAACGGAGTCTCGTTCACGCCTTCGTCCGTGGATTGATTTTCGGGTTGGTTGTTTTGGGTCTGCTCTATGGGAGCCATTTAGTGTTCCAGAAATATAAGGCAACGCAGGCCTTGGCAAAGGAGCAGCCGGTTGCAGAAAAAAATTCACTGCCGCCCACCGAGCCTTTGATTGCCGACGGGACGGAAAATACATCCGATGCGATTTTCGAAGCGACGCCTGAAGCGACGCCTGTTCCGAAGCGGAAACGGACCAAGCCAGCCCCCGGAGACGAAACTGCGGCGGGGACGCCCCCGGTTGCGCCGATTGCCACAGTCATGAGCGATTCGACGACGCCCGCGGCCGATCCATTAGAGACGTCAACGACGGCAACGGAGATTGCCCCGATGGCTGCCACACCTCCCGCTGATGCGCCGCCGTTTGAGACCGCTCCCACCGTGCCTGAACCAGCTCCAACGGTACCAGTGGAAGCCCCGGTCGTCGAGCTCGCGCCGGTTCAGCCGAAGACAGTGGCCACGCTCACAAAACGGGTTGAAGTGCAGTTGCCCTTTGGCAAAGCGGTGTTGCAGTCCGGCACCCGGCTCAAAATTATCGCGCAGGAAGGGCCGATGTTGAAGGTCAATTACGCCAGCCAGGTGGTGCTGGTCCCCGTTGCCGCAACCGATTATTTGGACAATCCGGCCGCCGCCGTGCCCGCTGTTCCGGCAGTTCCCGTTACGCCGCCTACCCCTCCAGTCCCGCCCGGCTCCCTCTTCTAACGTGGCAGCGGCGTCTCGCCGCTTTTTCTAAAGCTGGGTGAGGCCGCGATTAAGCTGAGGTCCCCGCCCCAGATCCTGACGAGCGCGGATTTCGTCGGCAGGATATCGCGCGAGATAACGCACCCCTGCGGCTGGACTCATTCGGAGGCGAATGCCGGTGTTTGCGATCAGGCGACGACAAGTGGCCTCCATTTTCCAAAAGGATGCTTGCACGGAGGTTTCTCTTTATCGCGGAAGCGGTAAATTCGTGAGTTTCATCCCTTGCCCTTTTTCAGCGCTTTCTTTGCCTTGGCCTCCAGTTTCTTGATGCTCTCTACGGCAGGCAGGTTCTCGGGCATGGCGCCACCGAGTTCCTTGATCGTCTGGCGCACTTTCGCGCCGACTTGGCGGTGCGCGCGGTTGGCCCTAGCTTTGCCGGTGATCTTTTCCCGGCGCAACTTTTCCTCCGCCTGCGTGGCGCGAAACAGATTCGCGGCCAGCTCCGTGCTGCCCATGTGATCGAGGATATGCTCGCCCTTTTTCAGTCCCTTTCGGGCATGGATGTCCTGCGCGCCGAAGCCGCCGTAGAGGCCCATGTAACCGTGGTTTTGGAAAATGGCGTAGTCGCGCGGCTCGATGACACCTGCATCCTTTGCCGCATCGGCAAGCTGAATGTTGTGTGTTCTCAACTCCGAGCGAATCGTGAGGCGTCGCTGCGTCTCCGCTTCCTCATCGCTCAATTCCTGCCGCCGGGTTTGGACAGCGAAATAGGTTTGGCCCTGCGCCACGATCTCCTTGGCCGGATCGGCGTTCTGAATGACCAAGTAGCAGGCGTAGCGCGACATCATCATGGTCTTCACCGTGCGCTGCCCGCCCTTCCCAATTTCGATCATATCGGTGACCTCAACGAAATGATCGTCCACCTTTTGGCTGCTGTTAAAACAGGCGGTGCGGGCGGACTCAATGACGGACTGAAAATTCCGGTAATCGGCGTAGCCGAGGACGCGGGCGAAGTCTCGGCTGGACCAGAATTCGTTGCCTGCTGGATTCGTCCGGCGGATTTCTTCAAACGGTGTGATTTCGCGGCTCATAATTTGAATCTTACATCGGTTCCCGCAGGGTGATGGGATGGATGAAAATACGAGGTCGATAGGCGCACTTATCAAACCGGGTTGAGGTTTCCGATGATCCGGAGGCCTTCCAATGTCAGCGACGGATGGACGGTTTTGATTTCTGGTAAACCGGCTGCAATCAACTCCGCATAACCGCCCGTTGCCACCACCTTAAGTTTTCGGCCGGGTCCCAGTTCACGCCCCAATTCCACAAGGATCTGCCGGACCAATCCGCGATATCCATAAACCGCCCCCGAGAGCATTGCAGCTTTAGTCGATTTCCCGATGGCCGAACCGGGCTCAAGCAGTTTGATTTTGGGAAGCAAAGCCGTGCGTTGATGAAGATAATCGGTCATGGCCTCGAGCCCCGGCGCGATAACCCCACCAACATAGGCGCGATCTTTTGAGATGATGTCGAAGCTGACGGCCGTCCCGAAATCGACGACCACCACTGGGGCTCCATAAAACACGAGGGCACCCGCAGCGTTGGCAAGGCGGTCGGCCCCGATTGTCCGGGGTTTGGGGTAATCGATCCCAACGCCCAACTGAAGTTTGGCACTGACTTTCAAAATCAGACTGGACCGGAGATGGCGCGCAATCACCTCCCCTTTTTCCGGCACCACCGACGAGAGGACCACCGTGTTAAACCGCCACCCTTTGAGAATCTTCGTCAGGCTCGCCGGATTGATCGCCTTGGTCGTCAACTTCCGGGTTTGCATGATCTCGTTCGGGCTCGAGAGGGCGAATTTCGTAAACGAATTACTGTTGTCGATGAGCAGGAACATGGGGGAAAGTGGAAAGTAGAAAGTGGAAAGTAGAAAGTAGAAATACCAAACGCGCCACGGGAATGGGGAGGAAGCGTTAAACTTTCTACTTCCTACTTTCTACTTTCTACTTTCTCTTCGCCTCATGAACCTCCTCCGGCGGCCTCGACGTTTGCGCTCTTCGGCGGTCCTGCGCGATCTCGTGCGGGAAACGTCCCTCGCCCCAAGCGACTTTATTCTACCGCTTTTTGTCAGTGAGAAAGTATCGGGCCGGGTGCCTGTGGCGAGCATGCCAGGCGTGTTTCAACTTTCGATCGAAGAACTCATCAAGGAGGCCACTGAAGCATATGCGGCCGGCGTGGTTAGCGTGTTGCTCTTTGGCATCCCTATTCACAAGGACGAGCGCGCTTCCCAAGCCTATTCAGAAACCGGCATCGTCCAGCGGGCGGTGCGCGCCTTGAAACAGGCGTGCCCGGAGTTGCTCGTGATCACCGATGTCTGTCTCTGTGAATTCATGAGCCACGGCCATTGTGGCGTCGCTCAGTTGGATGGAGACCGGGTTCATGTGGATAACGATCTCTCCGTGGATCTCCTTGTCCAAGCCGCTGTTTCCCACGCTGCCGCAGGCGCCGATGTCGTTGCCCCCAGCGACATGATGGATGGCCGGATCGGCGCAATCCGCTCAGGCCTCGACGCAGCCGGTTTTACCCAAACGGTCGTGATGAGTTACGCCGCCAAGTTCGCCTCCGCGTTTTACGGGCCATTCCGGGATGCAGCGGAAAGCGCGCCCCAAGCTGGAGACAGGCGCAGTTATCAGATGGATGCAGCAAATGCGCTTGAGGCATTGCGCGAAGTGGAACTCGATCTGGAGGAAGGCGCGGACATCGTGATGATCAAACCGGGCCTGGCGTATCTCGATATCGTGTGGCGGGTGAAAGAGCGGTTTGGTGTGCCGGTCGCCGTTTACAACGTGAGCGGCGAGTATGCGATGACCAAGGCCGCCGTCCAAAATGGATGGCTCGATGAGCGGGCCACCGTCATGGAACAGATGCTCGCCTTCAAACGCGCCGGCGCCGACTTGATCATTACCTATTGGGCGCGGTCAGTGGTGAACTGGCTGCGTCTCCCATGAACACCGCGACTTTTTCGTTTCCAACTACGATCCGTTTCGGCGTCGGCTCACTCGCCGAATTGCCGGGACACCTCGAACGCCTGAACGTCCGTCAACCGTTGATCGTCACCGATCCCGGCTTGCTCGCGACAGGCGCATTTTCCGCCCTGCAAAAAGTGATGGCCGGGCGCGGCGTTGTTTATTCAGGGGTCCATCCCAATCCAATCGAGGTGGACTTCGAAGAAGCCACCCAAGCTTACGCGGATGGCCAATGCGACGGGGTCGTCGGGTTCGGAGGCGGCAGCGCGCTGGATGTCGCCAAGGCAGTGCGGCTCCGGGTGCATCGGCCGGAGATGGGCTTGGGCGAATTTGATTTCGGTGCCGATTGGAAGGGGCTGGCACCGTTCATTGCGATCCCCACCACGGCCGGGACAGGGAGCGAGGTCGGACGCAGCTCAGTGATCATGATCGGTGGACGCAAGCGGGTGATTTTTCATCCTGAACTTCTGGCCGCTTTGGTGTTGCTCGATCCCGTTCTGACCTTGGAATTGCCCGCGAAACTTACTGCCGCCACGGGTGCCGATGCCCTTACCCATTGCATTGAAGCGCTCACCTCAACGGTCTTCCATCCGCTCTGCAACGGGATCGCTTTGGAAGGGATCGCGCTTGCGGGACAGTCCCTTGCCCAAGCAGTCGAGAATGGGAACGACCTTGAGGCGCGGGGCCGGATGCAGATAGCCGCGATGATGGGTGGAATCGCTTTCCAGAAAGATCTCGGGGCCGTGCATTCGCTCGCGCACCCGCTTTCGAGTATCTGCGGGCTGCATCATGGGCTCGCCAACGCCCTCTGTCTGCCGCACGTGATGGAGTTCAATGCCGCCCATCAGCCGGGGCTTTATCGGCGGGTCGGGATCGCGCTCGGTCTCTCACCAGCAGACGATGCGCAGACCATCGACGCTGTGAGAACGCTCCTTGCCCGGATCGGCTTGAAAGAAGGATTGCGCGCCCATGGCGTCACCGATGCCCACCTTGATCCGTTGGCGGAACAGGCATGGGAAGATTCGTGTCATCGCACCAATCCTGTGTCGGTAACCAAAGCCGATTTGCGCACCCTCTATGCCCTCTCGCTTTAAGCCATGAATCACGCTCTCTTTATTAATGGCGCGGTTTTTTCTGATCCGAAAGCGGAGCGGTTGACCCTGGTCAATCCGGCAAATGCGGAGCCATTGGTCGAAGTGGAAATGGCCACGCTTGCCGGAGTCGAGCGGGCCGTGCACGGAGCGCAACAGGCATACATTCAAGGGTGGCGCGATCTCGCCCCCGGAAAGCGCGCCGAGATCCTATTCGCCGTCGCCGCCAAAATTCGCGAACACGCCGAGGAATTAGCCCAGCTCGAAATGCAGAATATCGGCAAACCGATTTCGGATGCACGCGACGAAATCGCGCTCGGGGCCCGGGTGTTTGAGTATTATGCGGGAGCAATCGGGAAGTTTTTTGGACATACGATCCCGGTCTCACGCGGCGGCCTCGATTTCACATTGCGCCAGCCGATGGGCGTCATCGCGGCAATTGTGCCGTGGAACTTTCCATTTCCGATTGCCTGCTGGAAAGCTGCGCCGGCTTTGGCTGCGGGAAACAGCGTGGTGCTCAAGCCAGCGAGTCTGTCGCCCCTCACCGCGATCCGATTGGGTGAGTTGGCGCATGAAGCGGGGTTGCCGCCGGGAGTTCTCCAAGTGTTGCCAGGCGCTGGCGGCGCGATCGGCGATGCGCTGGTCCAGCATCCTTTGGTTCGCAAGATCTCGTTCACAGGTTCAACCGCCATTGGTATCCGGCTTATGCAACTGGCCGGTCCCGGCTTAAAGCGGATCTCTTTGGAGCTCGGCGGGAAATCACCCAACATCATTTTTGCCGATGCCGATATCGCACTGGCGGCGAACAGTTCGCCAATGAGTGTCTTTGCCAATGTCGGCCAGGATTGTTGCGCCCGGAGCCGGGTCTTTGTGGAAGAGAAGGTGTTCGATCAATTCGTGGAGCAATTTGTAATAGCCACCAAGGCACTCGTCGTCGGTGATCCGGCCCTCGACGAAACTGCAATCGGACCATTGGTCTCAAAGGCGCAGCGCGAGAATTCCGAGCGCTTTTTAACTGAATCCGGGCGGCGAATTGTCTGCGGCGGCGATCGACTCCCCGGAAAGGGCTTTTATCTGCAACCCGCTGTTGTGCTCGATTGCGAGCCAACCGATGCGATTTGGAGGGAGGAAGTGTTCGGGCCAGTCGTCTGTATCCGGCCGTTCCGGGACGAAGAGACATTGTTGGCCGAGGTCAATGATTCGCCATACGGGCTGAGCGGCTCGATCTGGACACACGACTTGAAGCGGGCAATGCGCATGGCGCGCCGGGTCGAATGCGGAGTGCTAAGTATCAACAGTCATTCCAGTGTCCACGTGGAAGCACCGTTTGGCGGGTGGAAACAGAGCGGTCTGGGTCGCGACCTCGGGATGACAGCACTCGAAGGATTTACTGAACTAAAGAACGTCTACCTGGCCGATTAATTGTATGCACATTGCCGAACTCGAAAATCAAGTAACCGCCGGAACCGTTGACACTGTCATTACGGCTTTTCCCGACGTCTTTGGGCGGTTGATTGGCAAACGCTTTACCGCCGAACAGTTCCTTTCGCAGATCGCAAAGAACGGGACACACGCTTGCAACTATCTCCTTACTGTTAATATTGAGATGGATCCTCAGGAAGGATTCCAGTTCGCCAACTGGGAAAAAGGATTCGGTGATTTCGAGATGCGCCCCGATCTCGAAACATTGCGGCTGTTGCCATGGAACCCCGGAACCGCCCTTGTCTTATGCGATCTTTATTCGCATGCAGGCGCCTTAATTGCGGAGGCGCCGCGGACTGTCCTGCGAACTCAACTTGCCCGGTTGGCGACTGAGGGTTTCATATGCAAACTCGCCAGCGAACTGGAGTTCTTCCTATTCAATCACAACTACCACGAAGCGTTCACCAAGGATTACCGGGACCTGACTCCTTCAAGCGATTATCGGATTGATTATCATGTGCTTCAAACAGCGCGCGAAGAGCCGATTATGAGGGCGTTTCGCAATCAGATGCCCAAGGCCCGGATTCCGATTGAATCATCGAAAGGCGAATGGGGCCGCGGCCAGCACGAGGTCAATTTCATCTACGACGAACCGCTGGCGATCGGCGATCTTCATACTGTGTTCAAGCAAGGGGCCAAGGAGATCGCCGAGCAGCATGGAAAGTGTCTTACCTTCATGGCAAAACCGTGGGCCGAGGAAGTCGGAAGCAGTTGCCATATTCATCTGAGTCTCTGGCGCGGGGACACCAATCTCTTCGGGACAGAAGAAGGCGGGTCGCTTCTTTTCCGGCGATTCCTGGCGGGGCTGATCAAGTATTCGCGGGAACTAAGTTATTTTTTCGCGCCGACCATTAACGCTTACAAGCGCTATCAATCGGCCAGTTGGGCTCCGACAAAGATGGCATGGGCCCACGATAACCGGACCGTCGGCTTCCGGGTTGTCGGGCACGGCTCATCGTTCCGGATCGAGAACCGGATGCCAGGCGCCGATGCCAACCCGTATCTCGCATTCTCCGCGATGATCGCCGCGGGCCTGGCCGGGATTGAAGAGGCCCTTGAGTGTCCCCCCGCTTACCATGGAAACGCCTATATCGATGCGAACCTCCCGGCCATGGCGGGTTCATTGAAAGACGCAGCGATGCTCCTTCACGAGAGCCGCCTGGCCCGAACCGCATTCGGCGATGGCGTCGTTGATTTCTATGTCCACACCGCCCGCCTTGAGGTCGCGGCATTTGAGAGCGCAGTCACCGACTGGGAACGCCGTCGATACTTCGAGCGGATTTAGCGCTCTATTTGGAGGGTTGGCCGGCGATCAGGGCGCGACCAACATCCGGTATCATCCATTCACTGAGCGTCTGACGCCTCCCCATAAAGAGCCTGGCACTCTATTTGGAGCGGCAGCGGGGGGTCAGGGCGCCACCAACATTCCGGATCATCCATTCACTGAGAGTCAGACGCCTTTCGACAGAGAGCCTGGCACTTTATTCGCCCATTAGCGTTTATTAGCGGTTCGCGAAGCTCCTCTTCCGCACGGAACGGTTCGCTGCAGCGCAGGCGACATTAGATCCAGTCCAGTTGAAGGGGTTTTCGCCTAACATGGGCAGCAGCTGTATATTTTTGCGGCTGCTGTGGTTTCGGGTCATCGTGGGAATCGATACGTTCATCCTTGCGGAGAGGCGAGTCCGAACTTTGGGGCCGGACGGATCGCCCGGGTCGCTATGGTTTGCGCCTTACACGGTATGCGACATCAGCCGGGATCTCAATGCACTGGATCCAGCCGATTACTGCCGCCCTCTGGTCTATGAGGTATCGGGGCGGATGCGCATCCGCGGCTTGTTGAGAACATGGGTGTAGATACGTTTTTGTGTCCAAGGCTATCTCCCGCCTCCTCCGGGGCGGATCCATTGGTCGCGGGGGGGCCGGCGGCTGACGCACACCGGCTAATTTCCATTACGCCTCCGTATCTGTTTAGCATGCGCTTCAACGTGGTCGTCGCTACCTCTATCGAGGATTCCGGGACCTATGTAGGCAATAACGGCTTGCCGTTAGAAATAATTCTAAGATGGAGTTTTCAGATCGGTTAGGTTACGGAGAAACTGTTCCGTTTCTTGTAAATCCCTACCCAAAACAACGTATGAGCGATAACAAACCGATAACTTGGTTGGACGATCCTGCTCATTTTCGGCCCACTTCCCGCCGTAATTTCCTTTATGTCGGTCTCGCCGGTGGCCTCGGCCTTTCCCTCGGCAATTTCTTTAAACTCCAAGCCGCCCAAAACGCCGCGCTCACTGAGCCCCTGGTCGCCAGGGCCGAATCGCTCATTCATATCTTTCTTCCCGGTGGCTGCGCCCATCAGGAGTCTTGGGACCCGAAACCATTCGCGCCCATTGAATACCGAGGCCCGCTTTCAGCGATCGATACAGCGATTCCCGGGGTGAAATTTTCCCAGCACATGCAGCATACGGCGAAGATTGCCGATAAGATCACGGTTGTGCGCTCGATGACGCACGGGGAAGCGGCCCATGAGCGCGGGACCCACAATATGTTCACCGGCTATCGTCCTTCGCCAGCCCTCCAGTTCCCGTCAATGGGGTCGATCATATCGCACGAGCTCGGTTCCCGCAAAAACCTCCCTCCTTACGTCTGCATCCCGAATCAGCCCAACGAATTTGCTGGGAGCGGTTATCTCTCGACGGCGCACGGTCCATTCAGCCTTGGAGCCGATCCAAGCTCGAGCGGCTTTAGCGTGCGGGACTTGAATATGCATTCGGGGATCACCCCGGAGCGATTTGATCGGCGGCGCGGGATGCTCTCCACGGTGGACGCGCATTTCAAGACCATGGAAAAAAGTGATGCCTTGACGGCTATGGACAGCTTTTATCAATCGGCATACGCCTTGGTTTCCTCCAAGGAAGCCCGGGAAGCCTTCAATCTCGCGGCGGAACCCGAGCCGATCCGGACCGAATACGGGAAGAACGAAGCTGGGCAGCGGATGTTGATGGCACGCCGGTTGGTGGAATCAGGCGTGCGGTTCGTCTCGCTAACCTACGGGGGC
>JAYUPM010000086.1:0-4839 GCA_043760145.1 Spartobacteria bacterium | reverse complement strand
TCGCTGCTGTGAGCCAGGGAAATGAACCCCGATTCGAATTGGGATGGAGCGAAATAGACCCCGGCTTCCCGACACGCATGGAAGTATCGGCTGAAGCTCTCCCGGTCGCTGCGCTGGGCGTCTTGTAAATTCCAGACCTCGCCACTGGTAAAGTAGAGGCAGAACATTGATCCGATTCGCTGAAAAACGTAGTCGCGTCCGGCTCGTTTCAGGGCGGACCGGACCCCGGCCTCAAACTCCGCGCCCAACTCCTCTAGTTTGCGCCAGCCATCGAGTCGCTCAAGTTCCCGCAATTGGGCGAGGCCGGCAGCCATTGCGAGCGGGTTGCCGGAAAGTGTCCCGGCTTGATAGACGGGGCCGTCCGGGGAGAGCTGCGCCATGATCTCCGACCATCCGCCAAACGCGCCGACCGGCAGCCCGCCCCCAATGACTTTGCCGAGCGCGGTCAGGTCCGGAGTGATGCCGCAGAGTTCCTGATAACCGCCGCGTGCCACGCGGAATCCGGTCATGACCTCATCAAAAATCAAAACGGCGCCGTGCGCGGTGCAGAGTTCCCGGACGAGCTCGAGATAGCCGGGGCGGGGGAGATAAAGCCCCGCATTGGCCGGGACAGGCTCAAGAATCACAGCGGCAATCTCGTTTCCACGGGCCGCGAAAAGTGCCCGGAGCGCATCGGGATCATTGAAAGGAAGAGTGCTGGTGAGCCGGGCCAGCGCTTTGGGGACACCGGCGCTATCGGGCTGGCCATGGGTAAGCGCGCCGCTCCCCGCTTTGACCAGGAGCGAATCCACATGTCCATGGTAACAGCCATCAAATTTCAGGATCCGATCCCGGCCGGTAAATCCTCGGGCCAGCCGGATGCATGACATCGTGGCTTCAGTCCCGCTATTGACCATCCGCACTTTTTCAATGGAAGGGACCCATTGGACAATGGTGCGGGCCATCTCCACTTCCAAGGGATTCGGGATTCCGAAGCTCACGCCCGCGCTGGCGGTTGATGCGATGGCTTCACAAACGACAGGAGGCGCATGGCCAAGGATCGCTGGGCCCCAGGTCCCGACGTAATCGATGTATTCCTTCCCATCGACATCCCAAACGTGGGCGCCCTTGGCCCGATCGACAAAGAACGGTTCGCCTCCCACGCCCCGGAATGCGCGGACCGGCGAGTTGACGCCGCCCGGGATGTATTGGAGGGCTTGGGCGAAGAGCGTTTCGGATTGAGTGGGCATGAGCGGTATCAAAGGCCAAAGACCAAAGATTCAAAGACCAAAGCCCAAGGGGAAAGACCAAAGACCAAAGATTCAAAGACCAAAGGGTCGTTGGTCGTGGGCCATGAGCGCTTCTTTTTCATAATTCATAATTCATCCTTCAACCTTTCATCGGTCTCGCCCCGTCTCGCCCGTTGACGGGATGGAAAAAGTTCGTTTAGAGTTCAGCGGGATCCCGGCGGGGTCGCCAAGTGGTAAGGCTCGGCTCTGCAAAAGCCGCATTCGGGGGTTCGATTCCCCCCCCCGCCTCCATTCCTTTGCTATAAAGGGTTTGAGGCACGGTGCCCGGAGCCGTCCGAAGACCATCATCAATCCTGCGAGTGAGTCTGTTCCGCAAGGTTTTGTAGTGCGTGCGGTGCTCCGCCGCTTTTGGGTCGGACTTCGGGAAAGTTTAACCGCGGATGTCGCGGATGTTCGCGGATGGGGAGAATGCCGCCCAAGCCCCTCTCGTCTTGCTTTTATATCTGCGATTATCTGAGTTATCTGCGGTTAAAATTTCCCGGGTCTAACGTCGCTCAGGGGTCCGCAGATTACGCAGATGTCCGCAGATTACCGCAGATTTACTGACTCCAATGATTGCAAAGGTCTGCGCCTGTCATCTGCGAAAATCGGCGAAAATCGGCGTAATCTGTGGAAAAATATCGGACGTCTTGGATCTGCGGGGAGAGTTAACCACAGATGTCGCGGATTTTCGCAGATGGGGAGAATGCCGAACCTGACTTTATAGTGATAGAGTGCCAGGCTCTTTGTGTGAGTGTGAAAGTGACCCGATTACGAAGCTTTGCGTCTTTCCCCGATCAACGACGGTTGCGTAACCCTTATGCGCCAAGATAGAGTGTCCGGCCACACGCACGAAAGGTCCGGAATCCACCCGATGAAAACCATGTTACGCCGCGCACTGTTTAAACGGTTCCCGATCATCGCGGCATGCGCTTGCGCAATGTTACTGGCGGGCTGCAACGAGCCGGAGGAGTTCGTCCTCTGGGCGCCCGATGGCCAGCACGCGCTGGTTCGAGGAGCGGAGGCGGTCGCCCTTGTGAATTCCGCAGGCGCCATCGTCACGGCGGTTACCGGCCTCGATGCGGCCCAGCCGGCTAGCACCCTGGCGTGGATGCCCGATTCGCGCCGCGTGCTCGCTGTGCGGATGGTAAAGGCGCGGGATTGGGACGAATACGCCCCTTTGCTCGGCCCGGAACGGGCCATGGCGGTGATTCGCGCGGCGGAAGAGTTGCTCATCCTTGGGAACCGGTTTCAAGGCGAGCCCGGTAAATTCACCGATGACTACCCGGAGGCCCACGATAGAGTGCCAGGCTCTTTGTTCTCTTCTGGGATCGGCGGGGAGGGTTAACCACAGATGTCGGGCATGTTCGCGGATGGGGAGAATGCCGCCCAAGCCCCTCTCGTCTTGCACTTATATCTGCGATTATCTGAGCTATCTGGTTAAAAATTCCGGGGTTTAACGTCGCTCAGGGGTCCGCAGATTACGCAGATGTCCGCAGATTACCGCAGATTTACTGACTCCAATGATTGCAAAGGTCTGCGTCTTTGCTCTTTATCTGCGTTCATCCGAGTTATCTGCGGTTAAATTTTTTTGGCGTTTGAAAAATCGGGGTGGTTGGCGCTTTTTGTGACCACGTAAAACGAACACGGCATATTCGATTTACGTGGTAGGGTCCGCGTCCAATCCGAAAGCGGCAGAGGACAGCGGCACTACAAAACGCTTCGCGATAAGTAACGTCGCCATCTTTTTTTGATTCCTCTGCGTTGTTCTGTCTTTATTTTTTGGAAAAAGGGAGCGAACGCATCGATGAGATTCTGCATGAACCAACTTTCGAGGCTGGGCTCAGTAGTGTATCGATTCATTCCTGAAGAACTGCTTCAGCAGGAATTTCTTGAATGATAAGTGGGCGACAGGATGCCGCCCCTCCGCTACTTGAGTTGCTGGGTGCGGAGGTATTGCCAGATGGCTTCGAACTGGGCGCGGGCTTTGCCTTCGTAAAAATCTGTGAGCGGAGTCTTGCCATCGTCATCGGTAAACCGGGACATCTTGCTTTCCGGATCGATCCGCAACGGATGCAAAACCCAGCGGTGATAGTAGTCTTTGCGAAGCCGCTCCTGGGCGTATCCGAGGTTGATCCCGGGTGCTTCGAACACTGCTGTCGGCGGTTTGGCGCCGACTCCGTGGCAGGTGGTGCAATTGAATCCGCCGCTTTCGCCTGCGAGCTTCTCGCCGTTCTGGATATCGGTGGAATTGCCGGCGGGCTCAGGTGGTGTCGTTAAGGGCAACCCGTGTTCATATGACAAGCCCTCAGTAATGCCCTTGGCGACCGTGGGGAAGGCGGGCATCCGCGCGATGAGCCATGGTCGCGGTTTATATTTTATGTTGCCGGCGATGAAGTCACTCATCCATGCAGGATGTAATTTCTCGCCGGTCCATGTCAGCGATGGCGTGGCAGTCCCGGCCTTGGGAACGCCTTCGCCCTCCGGAAGCGGGGTGCCGGCTTGCAAGGGAGCCATCTCATCGGAGAGATCGTCCCATGTGCTGTATTCCGTGTCGCGTCCATGGCAGGCGTTGCATCGCAGGTTGCCAAGTTGACGCTGGGCAAATTCGATTGGCGTATCTTGTTTGAGGGAAGAAAAGCCGGTGGCGGCGAAGCCGAGCAATGAAGCGCGCTGATCCGGGGTAAAATTAAAGTCAGGGGCGTTCCCGCGGTCAGTGGGCGCCATGCAGCCTTTAACCCAACCTGACTTAAGTGTGGCTGCGAGAGTAGGCTGGGTGGTCGGGGGCAATCCTGCGTGACAGTTAAGGCACCCGCTTGAAACAAGATGTTCCACACCACGGGTCACGTCCCCTTTCGGACCCGGTTTAAACTCCCGTTGTGTGCCCGAGAGCAGGAACGCGGTGAGTGACTCAGCCTCTTCATTGGTTAGCTTGAAATCAGGCATGTGTGTCCATGCGTAACTTTTGGTTGGGTCCTTCAGATACTGTTGCAATGCCGGCGGCTGCCACTTGGCTTTGAGATGGTTAAGCGGGGTGCGTTTCCTTGCATCGGCGCCTGAGAAGTGGGGTGTGGTGTGGCAGGCAACACAGCCGAGGTTTGCAAACAGCGCGGCGCCTATGGGAACCTTCGTGGCGTCGGGCGGAGTTTCATCGCGTTTCCCAAGTGATAGCAGATAAGCAGCGAGATCAGCCGCCCGTGGATCGATCTCGGGGCCTGCTCCAAAGACGCGAGGCATGAGAGTGCCGGGGCGAATGGAGTGCGGGTTATTGATCCAGTGGGCGAGCCACGGTGCATTGAACTTGGCGCCGAGTTCATCGAAGAGCGGGGCGTCCTGGGCTAACTCGGGCATACCTTCGCCGCGAGGTGGGATCAGCTGAGGATCGGCATGACAGGCGGCACAGCGCATCTGGGCAAATAGAAGGCGTCCATCGCGAATGCGGCTATGTTCACGCAAAGCTTTGTCACTGGAGTTATGGGTAAAAACCGTGGGCGGGATTGGTTCAATCGGAAACTCCTTGGAAGTCCAGGAGAGTCGGACAGTGGCGTCGCTTTTGTTTTCGGAACAGAAC
>JAYUPM010000085.1:0-4844 GCA_043760145.1 Spartobacteria bacterium | reverse complement strand
GTTAGCCTGGGAGAAGGTTTGTAGTTCCGGCTTCAGCCGGTCCGGGGAGGGAGAAGTCAAAAGCCAGAATGAAAAATGAGGAAGGGTGGGAATGCGTCCTTGCCGCATAAATGCGGAACTACAAACTCCGAAAGCGCCAGAGGACTGCCGCGCGACAAAACGCTGTCGCGATCAATAGGGCGTCGTCCTCCGACAGGTTTCAAATGCGGCCGGTAACAGCTAATGAGAGAGGGGGGGGCGCTTGTTCAGAGGGGTTTCCATCTCATGATTAGCGCTCCTGTGAAAACCACCCGCAACCCCTTATGGAATCAAGACTCCCGCCCCATTTTTTCCGCCCTGTGGGATGCTAGTGAAAAAGAGATTGAATAATGGCCCATGAGTTTTACCAATGAACGCCTTCTTTTTGCCGATCCGATTGACACCCCCCGGATGGAGCGTCTAGTTTTTGCCTTTCATGAAATGTCTCTTCCTTCTGTGCGCGACGCTGCTCGCCGCGACCGGGTTTTGCGCTGACCCCGCGCGTTTGCTCGAAAAAGCCAACGCCTTGCCACTGGCCCTCAATGACGCCTTTGAATTTCGCAAAACCAAAACCTTCCTCAACGACCCGCAATTAACCAAACCCACCGCCGAACCGATGATCGCCTTCGAGCGGGCCCGGATGAATTTCGGGGCTGTTAACCAATACGACCGTCAGGAGCGATACGGGCAGTATTTCACTTTTTTCTGGCGGGCGGGCCAGAAGGCGGATCTGACAGTGCGCTTCGAGTATCGGCAGGAGAACCTGGGATCCTACGTCCAGGCGCAGGACAAATTTTACGAGGGGGCCAAGGGGTCGATGAAATCTGAATTTAAGGTGGTGGGAGACGATTACCGGAAGGATGGGAGAATTACCGCCTGGCGGGCGATCCTGATAGAAAACGGCAAAATCGTGGGATTAAACCAATCCTTCCTTTGGAATTGATTGCTTGATGAAAAACGTCCGGTCCCGACGTATGGTCTGTTGGAACATATCCTCGGTGCCCATTTGCATCGTCGATATTTGCATCGTTGATACCCAATTTGCATTTTGACTGCCCAGCCCTCCATCCTCGTCGGGATTACCGATCAAACCGTCTGGGTGCGGGTCGAGGGAAAGGGCTCTTTCCTTAATAGCACCGGACTCAAAGAGTTCGCCCGGGAGATGACCAACCGGGGGTTCCGTGAATTTGGAATCGACCTGAGGAATTGTCCGGTCATGGATTCGACCTTTATGGGGACTCTTGCTGGGATTGCGTTGACCTTGCGCGGATTGGGGCAGGGGCAGCTGCGGGTATTGAATTTAAATGCGCGCAACCGGGACTTGCTCACCAATTTGGGCCTGGATCAACTTTTTACCATGGACTCGCGTCCACCGATCCATATCGCCGGGACCGCTTCCCAGCCATTGGAGGCGAAAGCTGCAGAGGATAAAATCTCCCAAACTCAGACGATGCTTGAAGCGCATGAGGCTTGCATTGAGGCGAATCCCGAGAACGCCGCAAAATTCAAGGACGTGCTCGAATACCTCAAGCAAGACTTGCATCTGGCTCGTTAATTCTGGATGTGGGCCACGATATTTTTCGGACTGTTTGCGGTAACCACCGTTGCGTTTTTCTCCGTGCATCGTCGGCAGAGACGCCAGATCGCCGCCTTGGGCAAGGCCCGGGAGCGCCTTGAACTTGAGGAGGCGCGGGTCTTCGATTTTTTCCATGGGCTGGGGGCGGCCGTTTCGGCGGAAACCAATCCCCATGATTTGCATCGGCTCATCGTGGAGGGGTCGATGCGGATTCTCGATGCATACACGGGAGCGGTTTACCTTGCCGATCGCGGCGGGGATCAATTGCGTCCCGAATTCGTATCCAAGGGATGCCCGATGTTTGTTGACCTGATCGCCTCGGCGTGGAAAGCCGGCGACCCGCTCCTGCTGAGTGATGATATTCGGCTTGGCCGGGAAGGGCCGCAGCGGCCTGCGTCGGCGATGGTTTGTCCGTTGGTCTACGGCACCCAGAGGCTTGGGTTGTTGCTGGTTTCGCGCAAGCCGGGGGGCGAACCTTTTCTGGCCAGCGCCTTCACCATTTTCAAGGCGATTGCCGAACAGTCCGCCTTTGCCATCTACAACGCGTTTATATTTTCTGAAGCGGCCGAGAAAAAGCGGATCGACCAGGATCTGCAGGTTGCCCACGAAATCCAACGGATCCTGCTTCCCTCCAGTTCCCCTGATGTAAGCGGCTATCAGATTAGCGGGATCAACGTCCCTGCCCGGCAAGTGAGCGGGGATTACTACGATTACATCAATGTCGATGCACAGCACTGTGGGGTGGCGATTGCCGACGTTTCCGGCAAGGGCGTCCCGGCATCATTAATTATGGCGATGTGCCGCAGTGTGCTGCGAGCCCAGGCAGCGGGCCAGCATTCGGCGGCCATCGCGCTTCAACAACTCAATGCCCAGCTTTTTCCAGATATCCGCGAAGACATGTTTATTAGCATGGCTTACGCAATCCTCGATCGGGAATCCTCGAACGTCACTCTCTGCCGGGCCGGCCACGACGCGCCTTTGCACTATTGCGCCAAGGACCGCACCCTCACGAAAATCAATCCGCCCGGAATGGCCCTCGGGATTGACAGCGGTGGGGTCTTTAATAGAGTCACGACCGATTTTTTTCTGACCCTTGCAACCAATGACTGTCTGATTTTATATACGGACGGTGTGACCGAGGCTCTTGACCGGCACGGCATGGAATTTGGGATGGAAAATGTCTATCGATCGATTCTCGCCAGTGCATCGGAGGGAGCGAACGGTATCATTACCAAGCTGACAGACGATTTGCGTTCCTTTGTCGGGACCCATCCACAACACGACGATATTACTTTAATTGTGATCCGAAAAAAATGAGCAATCCAACCATCGACCAACCAGACCAGAACACGGGCCCGGCCTCCACGGAACCGACGGAACCGCTCACTGAAGAGGCGCTTTCAGCCCAGTTACAGATCGATCTCGAACGTTTCCGCGATCTCGCCCTGCGCAGCCAGGCCGACTTCGAGAATTTTCGCAAACGCGCGGCCCGGGAAAAAGAGGACGCCCTGAAATTTGCCAACACGACCTTTTTGGAACGGCTCCTCCCGATTCTCGATAATTTCGAACTCGGCCTCAATGCAGCGCGGAGCAGTGGGGAGAACTCGCCGATTCTTTTGGGAATGGACATTGTTTCCAGGCAACTCAACGACTTCCTGAGCCAGAGCGGGGTGGAAACTGTGGTTGCTGAGGGAGCGCCTTTTGATCCCAATCTGCACGAAGCTGTGGCCCAGGAAGAAAGCGCGACGGTGCCGGACGGCCACGTCGTGCGCCAGCTGCGCAAGGGCTACAAACTCAAGGACCGTTTGCTGCGGCCCGCAACTGTAATCACTTCCAAAGGGCCAGCAGCCTAGATTGCGGGACGAGGATCCCGGAATGATTCCCGGCGGCCCCACCCCAATACGTCTCTTTTTGTAAGCCCAACGACATGGCGACCAAGCGCGATTACTATGAAATTCTCGGTGTTCCCAAGACCGCGCCTGCGGAGGAACTCAAGCGCGCGTATCGCAAGCTGGCGGTGAAATTTCATCCGGATAAAAATCCGGGCGACCATACCGCGGAGGAAAAGTTCAAGGAACTGGGGGAGGCTTACGACGTCCTCATGGACGATCAAAAGCGCGCGGCATACGATCGCTACGGCCATGCGGCTTTCGCCCAAGGCAATGCAGGCGCTCGCGGTGCCGGCGCAGGGGGCGGTTTCCATGATCCTTTCGATATTTTCCGCGAGGTGTTCGGCGCAAGTGGCGGCGGCTCCGGAGCCGGCGGGATCTTTGAACAATTCTTCGGCGGCGGCGGACAACGCGCCGACCGGGACGGAAAACAGCGCGGCTCGGATTTGCGATACGACATGCAGATCGGGCTCGAGGAAGCCGCCTTCGGTTGCGACAAGGAGATCGAAGTCTCCAAGCTTGAAGGCTGCACAAGTTGCAACGGGAGTGGAGCCGATGCGGGGTCCAAGGCGATGACCTGCCCGGGCTGCAATGGCCGGGGACAGGTCGTGAGTTCGCGCGGATTCTTTCAGGTTTCCCAGACCTGCGCCCGCTGCCGTGGCACCGGCCAGGTCATTGAACGCCCCTGTCGCAAATGCAACGGCGAGGGCCGCCTTGAATCGCCAACCCGGATCAAACTCAAAATCCCCGCCGGGATCGAAAATGCCTCCCGGCTCCGGAGCTCACGCAATGGCGAGGCCGGAATTCGCGGAGGACCGGCGGGGGATTTGTATGTGGTGATCCATATCAAGGAACACGCCGTATTTGAGCGCGAGGGCGAAAACCTCTTCTGCGAAGTGCCAGTTTCATTTACGACGGCGGCATTGGGTGGCGAGATCAAGGTGCCGACACTCGAAGGCAAAGCGCATCTAAAGATCCCGGCGGGCACGCAGGGCGGGACGGCCTTCAAGTTGCGCGGCAAGGGGATGCCGGTGCTCAATTCCACTCATCGGGGCGACTTGGTTGTGCATGTCGCCGTTGAGGTGCCCACCCATCTCAATTCTGATCAGCGCAAAAAACTGGAGGAGTTCGCCGAACTCACCGGCGACGACAATACGCCATTGCACAAATCCTTTTTCGAAAAGGCCAGGGCGTTCTTTGAATAGATGCCCCGTTTTTACATCCCTCCCGAGGCATGGGATCCGGCGCATCTCTTCCTGAGTGATGCCGAGGCGCATCATTGCCGGGATGTGTTGCGGATGAATTCCGGGGAGCAAGCCGTCGTGTTCAACGGGCTGGGATGGGAGGCCGCAGTTGAGTTG
>JAYUPM010000084.1:0-13452 GCA_043760145.1 Spartobacteria bacterium | reverse complement strand
CGGTTAAAAAGATCCGGAGTTTGAACCGCAGATTTCGCAGAGGAACGCAGATAAGGGAGGGAGAGGTGACTGCACGTAGACGATTCTCTTCTTTCCGGTATCTGCGCCAATCTGAGCTATCTGCGGTTAAAAAGATCCGGAGTTTGAACCGCAGATTTCTCAGAAGGACGCAGATTTGGCCCACGGAATACGCTGAATACGTGGAAAATTCTTTGGCCACTGGCTGCTCTTCGGTTTCCGTGTGATTCCGTCTGTTCCGTGGGCTCTTTTCATCTGCGGTAATCGGCGTAAATCTGCGTAATCTGTGGAAAATCGGAAAAATATCCTTGGCCGGGTCCGCGGTTGCGTGTGTCGTGCAGGCCTATGGGACACGATAAAGGAAAAGATAATAAGAAGAAAACCGCAGCCCGCCGCAAAAAAGCAGAGCGCTTGAAGGACGCCAAAGACGCCAAGAAGGCGGCTTCGTAGGCATCAGGCGCGACCTTTTGTTTAGAATCGGAAGGTCAGCGCGGCACCGAGATCCGCGCTAAAATTTAGGGATGTCCCCTTGACGGACGGGCCGGTCGCCTCCATTGTCCGCCGCCCGTGAATCATTACCAGACCCTCGGCGTCGCATCCGATTCCAAACATGACGCCATCCGGGCCGCTTACAGGGCGCTGGTTGGCAAGCATCATCCCGATAAAGGGGGCGATCCGCTCATCTTCAAGGCGATCCAGGAAGCTTACGATGTCCTTGGTGATGGGGCCAAGCGCCGGGCCTATGATGCGGCCACAAAAAAGAAGCCGGTCGAATCGCTCTCCATCACGGCTTTGGGATTGGTCGATGAATACTTTGCCTCCTGCTAATAAACCATGGTTTTAACTCTCAATGCAGTGGCGGAATACGAGGAACAGGTCGCCACATTTTTCAGGCGCGCCAAATCGAGGTCGGAAGGTGAAGCGGCGCTTACTGCCCATGGGGGTCAGTTATTGGAAGCGCTTCCGGACCTGCTCCCGACGATTCGGGAATGTCCTGCGTATGCAGGGGTCGCATTCTACGGGCGGCTCCAGGCTGTGAATTTAAAGCTGATCAAGCAATTGAATGCTGATTGCGTGGCGTCGGGAGTGGCCATCGAATCGATCCGGGCGGCCAAGGCATTGTGCGTTTCGGCCTCGGCCAAAAAAGGGTGGGATTTCCTGCTCGGGGCGGACCTGGATGCGCTCTGGAGTGCGATCCGGCTCAACCTCTGCCGACCACCCGCTGCGACCACTTCCAAAGACGATCACGATTCCGATGCCGAAGAGGAGGAAGAGGATCGAGACGACCAGGAGGACGAAGACGATGACAACTGACACGACACTTGCGGTGCGCGCAGCCTTGGAGAGCGGAGGCGCTGCGGCAGAATCACAGCTGGCCCTGATCGCAACAGCCGCCGGCGATTCCCAATTACAGTTGGTGGTGGAAAGCCTGACCGCTGCCGAGATCAATGTGATCGTTGCCGACGCCGACATGTCCAAGCCCTCGATGGCTCACGCTTTCATTTCGCCGGAGCAATTTCTTGAAGCATTCGACCGGCTCGGTTCACGATGGGCCCGCGTGGGTGAGGTGAAAACCACCGGCGATTACGTGGAGATCCAGCGCGACGTGGAAGATTTCCTCTGCCCAATGGTCCTCTCCACTGATGACCCCGCCCGCGCCAGGTTGATGATCGCCACCCTTTTCGAACACCCGCTTGGAGGGGAGGCCGTGCTTTTTGCTGCCCTTGAGAAAAAGGATTATTTCGAATACATGACTTCGCCCGGGGATCATCCGATCACCAAGGGGACATGGCAGGAACTATTGAGTGCGACCCGAGAACATCATCCCACCGGGTATGCGGAGATTGCCGATTATGCGCGCGCCATTTACCAGGATGGCGAAGGGGGCAGCTTGAATTTTGCGACGTCCTTCATCAATGGAATGCACGATGAAGCCCGCAAATATCATACAGCCGAGGAGAGTGTCATCGAGGACTTCGTCGATATCTAACGGATTGTGCAGATACAGGTCATTGATACCAGGCCGCCGTTGAGCACGGTCATTGCCGTTGCCAAACAAACCGGAGATCCGCTCCTGGCGAAATGGCGGGATGATATGGCCGCGATGTCCGCGGAGATTGCCCGGAAGTATTTCGGGACACTCACTGAAGAAGCGGTGCGCGACGGCGTGGAAGCCTGCGTGACCCTGCTTAGTATTGGGCTGTTGCGGACGAGCTCGGGAGCTATTGAGCCGGAAGCATGGTTGCAAACGATGCGCGCGGCAGGTGTGCGCGGAATCAGCAAAGCGGCCGTTGACTTGATCAAGGAATGCGATGCCCTCCCGGATATGGCGGCGGTGAATGCCACCGACGAAATCACGCCTCCCTCGCTTCTGATGTTCCTGCTCGCGCATGCTTCAAAGAGCGGCGCGGCCCGAGCTTATGCGTATCTGATGCGTGAACGCTCCCAGCGGATCGAGAACAAGCGGATGGTCGAACTCGCGGACTGGCTTCTAGCCAATACTCCAAGCGGCCGGATCGCCCGCCGCGACATGGAGGCGGCTTTCGGCTTTAGCTCTCCCGATGCAGAGGTTGTCATCGATTTTATACTCTCGCTGGTGGTCGGGATTTCCAAAAAAGATCCATACGCAGATGTGCTGGAAGAAGGTCCACCAGAGAGTGGAGTGGTCCACCTTGGACCGCGGTTACTCGCAGGTGCCCGCTCCCGATACGATGCAGTTTTAAAGCACATACCACCCCAATTGAAACCGGCCCTCATCTTGCATGAGGAAACATGGTTCAACCGGTTTGTGTTGCCATCAAGGGGAAAAGCGGAAAGCGAAAAGCGGAAATCGGAAAGCGGGGAGGGGAAAAGCGGAAAGGGAAAATCCACGGATTCCTGAGCGGTGGCCCACGCAACACACGGAATCACACAGAAACCGAACAGCAGCGATTGGCCAAAAACTTTTCCGTGTATTCAGTGTATTCCGTGGGCCAAATCTGCGAACAACCTTTATGACCACAGGATTCACGTCATCAATTAGAGTCCTTTTTGCGGCGCCCTGTTTACTTGCAGGGCTCCTGACTTGCTCCGCGCCAGCAGAAGAACCCCCAGTTTCAGATCGGCGTTCCACGGTCCTCCCCGAAATAACGGTCAGCACTTCATCAATTTCGACGGGACCGATACTGCCGGGCAGTTCCACCGAACTAACCGGGTCCCAGCTCAAGGCCATTCACTCCACCACTCTGCATGAGTTAGCCGGGCGTGTCCCAAGTATCTCAATCAATGACGCCGGTAGCCGCTCCTTTAATAATATCCTTGGAATCCGTGGCCTGACTAATACCCAGTATTTTTCCGATTCATCGGTTGCTGTCTATCTCGACGGGATTCCGATGGGGAAAGTATTTACGCAATCAACGAAGCTATTCGATCTGGAATCAGTGGTCGTGCATAAGGGGGCAAGGGCGACAATGTTTGGTCAGAACAACGAAGCGGGCGTGATTCTAATGACAACCAAGCCGCCCGGGGACAAGGTCGCGGGTTCCATAAGCGCGGGATACGGAAGTTACAACGCCCAGACTTACACCGGGTCGGCAAGTTTCCCGATTATCCCGGGCACCCTGGCGATCGGGATTGCGGGACATCACGATTCGCGTGATGGATTTCTTTATAATGAATTGCTCCGGACAAACCCCGATTCGCGCGCCGGGACCAGCGGAAGGATTCATCTCCGATGGTCTCCATCCAGGCAGTGGGAATTTACCCTTCTTTCGATTCATGCCCGGGACGACGATGGGGAACAACGCATATCTCCACTGAGAGGGAACCCTTACTCTGTGTCGCATCCCGTTGATGGTGAGTCTGTGGTAAACGCCAATACCACTGGGCTTAAAGCACGTTATAAGGGCGACACATTCGAATTTACTTCCGTCTCTGCCTACAACTACTGGGCCCTCGATCCTTACCTCGTGAACTTCGGGTTCGCTCCCAATCCCGAGATTCTTCAGCGGATGCGTATTGATGACCGCACATTCAGCGAGGAAATCCGGTTCACGAGTCTTGCGGATGAGAAGGAATCGTTCTGGTGGACAACGGGCTTGTTTGTCTCAACACAGCGACGGCATGTGGACCTGGCTCAGGCGATCCCGGCATTTGGCATCGCTAGCTCAGGGGAGAATCTTCTTGAAGAGTCCACTTACGCTGGCTTCGGGCATCTATCGATCCCTATTGGCAATGGGTTCCGGGCGTCGGCCGGGGTCCGGCTCGATTACAGGCAGAAATCCGCGGAAAGTAATGTGGCTGACTTCTTTGGAAACCAGGCGGTTGAATCAATGGACGGCGATTTTTTCAATGCGGTCCCAAGCCTCGGCGTAACTTACGAACTCGATTCGCTCCTCATGTATGTGAACAGTTCAATGGGATTTAAGTCCGGCGGATTTGTCCCGTTTCAGGGGGCCTCACATTTGTCTGAGTATGAGACTGAGAAAGCGTGGAGCAGTGAGTTCGGGTTTCGGAAATCTTTCCTGGATCGCAGATACACGATCAACGGATCGCTCTATTATACCAATGTCTGGGATTATCAATTTGAGCGGTTCACGTCCCCTGTGGATTATCATGTGATCAATCTGCCGGGGGTTGAGATAGCCGGGGGCGAGCTTGAATTACTCGCGTTTCCATTGCCAGGGTTGGAGGCGGGCATTGGATTTAACTATTCGGTGGCCACAATCACCGACCGGATCGAACCCGGCACCTTCGCAGACCACGCTGGCAACCGGGTTCCGTATGTCCCCGAGTATAAGTGCGTGGCGCATCTTCAATATCAGCACGGCTCAGGGTTCATGGGGCGGGTCGAATCAGAGTTGGTTGGCGAAACGTTTCATGACGAAGCCAATACCCCGTTTCTTCGCCAGGCTCCTTACTTCACGCTCCACGCGAAGATTGGGTATACATGGAAAAACGGCGGCATCTATCTCTCGGGCCGCAACCTCACTGATAAAACCTATCATAGCTTTAAATCAGCTGCGCTCGGGGCCGGGACAATCTCCGAGCCCCGGACGATCGGGATCGAAGCCCGGTTGTTATTCTGACGCCAGGGTTTGTAGTTCCGGCTTTAGCCAGTTGGACCAAAGTTTGTAGTTCCGGCTTCAGCCGGTTGGACCAAAGTTTGTAGTCCCGGCTTCAGCCGGTTGGACGCGTGAACCGCATAAATGCGGAACTACAAACCACTACGCCGCTTTGACCGCGGCGAGGATTTCTTCCGCGACCCGGTTCCCTGACTGGACGGCGCCGTTCATGAAGCCGGAGTAATCGCCACTTGTGTGTTCACCGGCAAAGAGGAGGCGGCCATCAAGTTCGGCGCCGGGAGCGGCGTCGAGCATCGTGGTGTATTGGCCCACCAAGGCGCATGCATAACTGCCTTTGGTAAGTTTGTATTCAGGCCAGTTCATCATGACTCGTTTGCCGTCGAACTTATCCTGGATCCCGGGAAAGATCCGGTTGAGCTCCACCTTGATTGGATCGAAACGATCAGCGCCAAAGTTTTTACCAGCGGAGCCGCCCAGGTAATTGGTAAGGATCCCGCTCTTGCCCTCCTGCTGGCGGCTGGTTTCCCAGAGGCATTGCAGCGGGAGATCGGTAATGATGCTCCCATTGCTGACTGTCGGCAGGCCCGCCGCGGGATTGCGCCACCACCGCTCGGTAAAGCCCATCATCACCTTTGCATTGTATCCGTATCCCAGCTTGGCGATGGCCTCCTGTTTCTCTTTGCTGAGTGCCAGGGCGCTGACTCCCTCCACCTGCCGCAACATCGTGAATGGCAGCGTGCAGATCACCCGTGAAAACTTGCGTGTCTTTGTCCCGGCATCGGTGGAAAAGGTAAGGGTCAAACCATCCTTGCCGCCGCCAATTTTCACGAGCCGATAGCCGCGCTGGATCTTGACCTTGCCTTCCAAGGCGGTGGTCACGGCATTTGGCAGGGTGCTGCTACCCCCTTTGATACGTTTGGATTCATCGCTGCTCCCGAAGAGCTTGAACCCCTCGGCTGTGTCGGCCTCAAGGTAAGTAATCAGGTTCAGCGCCGATTGTTCTTCCGCGTCCCGCCCATACTCAATGGTGTAAGCGACTCGCAGCATATCCACGACCCATTTCTCGACGCCCGCCCCGGTTGCGGTGAGGTATTCGGCCAGATTCATCGCGTCAAACTTCGCGGCCTTCTCGGGGATCAACTCCTCTTTCTCGTCGTAAATGGATTCCTGGTCTTCCGCCAGTTTCTTGGCGAAGGGTTGGAAGAGCGGTATGAGCTGTTCGTCGGTGAAATGTTTGCCGTTGAAGAAGTAGAGATCGACTCCTTTGTCCTCGGCCTTGAGTTCCTGGATCTCCACCCCGACTTCACCGGCCAGTGCGATGAGATCCTCATGGTCACTATCCACCAGCTCGCCGCCCAGTTCACAGAACATCCCTTCCGAGTTGAAATCGCGCTTGGTAAATATCCGGCCGCCGATCCGATCACTCGCTTCAAAGATCTCGCACGCAACCCCGGCCTTCTGCAACCGATAGGCGGCGGTAAGTCCGGCGATGCCGGCCCCGAGGATTGCCACTGGCGAGTCGGATCCATTCTCCGCGGCCGCGGCCGGTTCCTTTGCTAGAACCGATCCCGGAAGCATGCCTGCCCCGGCAGTTAGCAAGCCGGCGGCCCCGGCGAGCCGGATAAAGTCCCGGCGCGATGTGGTGCGAGCTTGTTGCAGTTCGGTAAAGAGCTGCTCGTTTCCGGGATGTTTATTAAGCCAGTGAGCCTGATGCAGGGCCTGCATCAACTTGCGAAAGAGCGGGGTGCGTCCGAGTGACATAGGAGGGGGAGGGGGGTTACTACTCGTCGTTGGTTGGGCCAACGCACACCATCCAGAGCTTGAAGAAATTCATCACCTGCACCTTGGTAAGCAGATTGGCGTTAAGCACATACTTCACCTTGCTCGAACCGGGAACCTGCTTGTCGCCGACCCCGATCATCTGGTCCTGGTAAGAGATTGTCCCGGTCAATGAAGGAACGGAATTATCGACCGCAAAGAACGCTTCTTCATCGGACATCTTGGCGAACGCATCCGCCTCGGTCGAAGCCGGCTTGGACTTCGCCTCGTTCCAGCGCAAGTTGAACTCATACTGACCTTTCCCGTTGCTTGCGCGGTTTGCGTCCTCCACCCATTTAATGGAACCAGTCACGACATCTTCAACTTCTTTGCCGTTTTGTTGATAAATGAACCGGATCCCGTTGGTGTAATAATTGCCGGTCTCGTAGTCGTAATCGAGGTTCCCGCTAACCACGCTGCGCGGATAACTCTGGGCAGGACCCATCGCCAGCGCCAATGAATCGAACCGCATCGGATCGGTGTTCTTGACCTCCACTTTTACCTCTTTGCCCGCCATCTGCCGGATGTATGTCACCGCACTCGATGGCTTTTTGGTTTTGCCAACTAACTGGCCTCCGAACTTGTCTGTAAACGCCTGGGCCTTGCCTATCGCCTCCACCGTGATCCGGTGGGCGCTATCCGGGGCGCCTGCCACCGCGTATACGCCGTCCTTGCCAATTGGAACCGTCCCGACCCATTTCCCGATAGTCTTTCTCTGGGACATATCGACCGGGTTAATCACCGCCAGGTCGATCCCGTAAACGAGCTGCCCTTTCTGTTCCTGAAACCCGAGCACCCCTCCCACAAACGGTAGCCGCTGAATGGTTCCCTTGAATTCCGTGGTCTTGGCCACGTTAAGATTGACCGAGTAAACATCGGTCACCCCTTTGTTAGGCTTACCTTTATCATCGAGATCTTTGCGGCTTTTAAAATCGATATCCATCGTCCCGTTGATAATCGAGGGCTGCGAGAGCTTCTCGGGTTCCTGGGCGAGCACCGCGCTAAAGGCGGCCATTGTGACTCCCGCGAGAATTGTTTTGCGGGTAAAGTTAAGGAGTGTAAGGGGAGATTTCATAGGAAGGGCGCTTTGTTTGGCACTTTGTTGAACCGCAAACAAGCCCCAATTCTGGGGAGGACGGAGGTCGGAGGACGGAGGTCGGAGATTCCCGTCACGGGGCGGTTTGGGACGGGAGCTCCGAAAGCGTATGGTTTTCCCCAGCTTCAATGGCGAGCACCTCGTATTTGTATGAGGCATTGCGCTGCAGGAACGTCGGCGGAACGATCAGGCTTGTTTTGGTTACTTTTATTTGGAAACGATCTCGACGGCTGCAAGGTTCCAGCGATCGTTCGTGGGCGCTGTGGCGTTGATTTGCACCACGGAGGGCGATGACACCGGGGCGTTGCGCGCCTGGACCCAGAAGGTGTTGCCGGCACTCGTATCCACCCATTGATGGATCATCTGCTGGCCACTGCCAAGGGTCCGGGCAATTGCATTGCTCCAGTCGTTCCCGACCCCGTAGACAAACGAACCGGCTTTGGTCGTGGTGAGGGAAATGGTCGGCGCCCCACTTCGGGCACCAGCCGCCGCCGATGCCCCGATTCCACTCGCGCCCCTATACGTTACTACTGTCAGCGACTGATGGTAATTCCCGAATCTTTGCGTGCATCGCACCGTAACGTTGCTCAGTTGGTTCGGCGCCCGGGCCCACCAGATCTCGGCACTGCCCAATTGTCCATTGGCGCGCCGGACCAGTTGCCAGGTAAGACCGGCCCCGGAGACAGTAAGCCGTTGGCCCCCGGAACCAGGTCCGTCGGAACTCGCGAACGCGATCAAGATTTCATCAGCGGCCACGGTGCTGAAGGCGGGTGTGGTTCGGGCGCCATTGCCATCGGAGAAGACAACTTTGTCCACCGCCAAACTGGAGGCAGTTGGTCCCGTGGAGATGACAAGATTGACGGCACTGCCCGACTGGGCCTGGGTTCCGCCCACGGGACTTTGACTAAT
Source organism: Spartobacteria bacterium (assembly GCA_043760145.1). Lineage (GTDB taxonomy): Bacteria > Verrucomicrobiota > Verrucomicrobiia > Chthoniobacterales > Chthoniobacteraceae > CAIURC01. The sequence goes on along the minus strand of JAYUPM010000084.1, from coordinate 4,548 downwards.
CACGGAGCCGCTCGGCACGGTCGCGCTGGATGCGTTGGTGGTTGTCCCGACGACAAGACCGGCATTGGTAATAGCGGTGTTGGCAGCTTGCTGGGTTTGTCCCACCACATTCGGGACTGTCACTGTGCTGGGGGGCGGTTCCGAGGGAACCCAGTCAAAAACAAACACATTGCCGTCGTAACTGCTGCCATAGACCTGCGCTCTCCCGTTATTCAAGCCGTCTCCGGCGGCAAGCCCATACATATAAGCCGTTGCATTACCCAGACGCACGGATTGCCATGCGGAACCGGTCCAGTTGTATTCATAAACACCGCTGCCAGCCGCCACATAAATCCTTACAAGATTATCAGCCCGCGCTTTCACTGGAATGGATTGCACCTTGACGTCGCTTATCCCCGCGTTGCCCATCGAAATCATCTGCCATGCGGTTCCCGACCATGTGAACTCGTAAACATTACCCCCGCCCGACGCCACGTAAACACGGGATACCCCGTCATTGCGGCCAACCCCCACTTCGATATTGCGGGCGTCTCCAATGTCGCCCATCAAAAGCTTTATCCAGGTCGCGCCGTTCCATGTGTATTCGTAGACCTCACCGTTTCCCTGGTTGGCGGTATAGATGCGCTGGATCCCGTCGTTTCGGCCGGCCCCCATGTCGTTGCCATGCACCCAACCGTTGTCGTTGGCTTCATTGGAACTGATTGTGACCGGGGTCCACCCGGTGCCGTTCCATGTGAACTCGGTCAGCCCAGCCATCCAGGTGATATACATCCGGATCATTCCATCGTTGCGCCCATCGCCAATGATGATGTCGGTGGAACCGTTTAAAGTGACCACTGTGGCGGTTTGCCATGCGCCATTCACCCACGACATCTCATAGACCCGGCCGCTTCCCGCAGCGGCAATGTATAACCGGTTCACTCCGTCGCGCCGGCCCGGCCCGACGGCCATGTTATGCATCTCGCCATCGGCAAACACGCCGACAGGCATCCGGGAGAATGTCCATGCCGTCCCATTGTAGAGATACTCGAACATGATCCCGTCCCCAGCCGACGCGAACACGCGCTGTGTCCCTGTCCCGCCGACATCGCCGACGATAACCCCGTAGAACATGGCTCCGGAGTCACCTGCGGATAGCTGTCTCCATGACCCACCGCCGCCCTGCTGCAGCACAGTGAGTGTGAACGGGGATTGCCTGATAAGCGTTCCGCTCGTTGCGGTAAGGGACACTTGGTAAACACCGGGAGTAACTGATGCTCCCACGGCGAACGCAACGCTTGAGGAGCCCGAAGGAACCAGGGAACTGGGAGTATAAGTGGCAGATACTCCAGCAGGCAATCCAGACGCGCTTAAAGTCACTGTCTGAGAAAAACCATTCTCGGACTGAACCTGGACTGCGGCCACCCCGGTCTGTCCTTGCGAAATAATCAAATCGTTGGGCTCAGAGCTGATCCGAAATCCGGGGGTGCCATTGACGATCAACGTGAGGTTGGTGGTGGCCGAAAGCGCGCCGCTGGTGCATGTCAGGGCCAATGTGTAAGTGCCCGGAGGCGTGGATGCGCTGGTGGTAACCGTAAGTGCGAATGGGCCGGGATGGGGCGGGCCATCTGCCGGTTCAAAGACGGCGGTTGTTACGGCTGGAAGCCCGGTCACTGACGGAATTGTGGCGGCTGTAAATCCGCCCCGAGGGGCGATCCCGAGATTATAGACACCGGACTGCGAAAGCCCGACGCTGACCGGATTATTGTATACGTTGATATCGAAACCTTGCTGCTGGGCAACTGGCGCAGTCATCAGCGCCTGAAGTTCCGGCTGAGTTAACGCCCGATTGTGGATACGGACTTCGTCGATCCGGCCCGTAAAGAATTCGGTCCAGATAGAGTTGCCGCCGAACCGCAGCGGATTGGCCGAGGTAACAATGGGTCCACTGATAGCCTGGTTGCGAACGAGCACCCCGTTTACATAGAGTTTCAAAGCCGAGCCATCGTAAGTTGTCGCCAGGTGTGTCCATGTGTTGAGTGGAAGCTGTGCGGTCCCAATGGCGGCCAGGTCTGTTCCTCCGAGATTGATGTAACTGGCGGGACGCGGCGCATTATCGTGGGCATAGAGGGCATAGGCCAGGCCATTGGATGTTTCCTTGAGAATCACGGTGCGCCAGCCGCTCAGTGACATTGGATAGACCCATGCCTGGATGGTCATGGCCGTGGTGAAATCGAGCAGCGGGGAATCGTTCACAGTCACAAAATGGCTGATGCCATTAAATGAAACAGCTCCACCAAACCGGCCGGCTGTTGACCATGTCGCGCCAGACAATGTTGCGGTAAGTAGATTGCCAGATGCATCGGCCGCGGTGGTTCCCGAGCCTTCATTGAATCCATATGCGGCGACCAACGCGTCCGCGCCCGGATCCTGGGCCAAACTTTGGGGCACGATGGCGCGGAGCAGTCCGAGCAACATGAGAAGCCTGCACAAAAAGCCTCGAAAAACCTTAAACGTCTCACAGTCCGCCACGCTGCCCCTTCGTTGAGTTGTCATAATTGGCGTCAATGTAAAGTGGTCCCATCCATAGGCGCTATTAGGAGAACACCCTCCGCCGCCCGCCGTAGGGGAGGCCCCGCCGCCAGGCTGCCCACGATCGAGCCCTTAAAGGAGCTGCTGATTTAATGGGGCAAGCACTTTGGAAACCGCGGTTTTTCTCCTTTCTTCCCTTTAATCAGCGGTTCCTAAAAGAAATGAGCAATTATTTTACCACGAAACGCGATCTCCGCTGTCTAATGTAAGCGGGGGGTAAAAGCATATGTGTATCAGGCTAAACGAGGGGTCGGGACGGCTGTCGATGGGCGTTCCCGGCTTGGACGAAATCCTGCGCGGCGGCTTGATCCCGGGCCGCGCCTATTTGGTGAGGGGCGGACCGGGGACGGGAAAGACGACGCTCGGCTTGCACTTCCTTGGGGCGGGGGCGGCCGTTTGTGAACCGACGGTTTTCATCTCGCTCGAAGAGCCGGAGGATAACATCCGCAAAAATGCCAAAACCCTCGGCTTGGATCTAACAGGCGTGACGTTTCTCGACCTGAGCCCGGGCTCCGAATTTTTCGCGAAGGGGCAATCCTACGACATTTTTTCGGCGGCCGAGGTGGAGCGCGAGCCGACCACGCAAAAGATCATCGCGCAAGTCGAGGCGCTCCAGCCGAAGCGGGTCTTTTTGGAAGTCATGAGCGAGTTTCGTTATCTTTCCAGCGATCCATTCCAGTTTCGCAAGCAGGTGCTTTCCTTCCTGCGATTTCTCACTGGCCGTGGTGCCACCGTGTTGTTGAGTTCGGAGGGGAGCGCCCAAGCTCCCGATGACGACCTCCAGTTCATGGCTGACGGCGTCATCAATCTCGATCTCACAACCGCTGGCCGCTCCGTGCGGGTCACGAAATTCCGCGGCTCTGAATTTCATGGCGGCAGGCACTCGATGCGATTGACCGTGCATGGGATGGAAGTCTTTCCGCGGCTGGTGCCGGCAAGCCATGGGAGGGAGTTCGAGGCGGAACAGATGGCCTCAGGCGTGGCCGAATTAGACGCGTTGTTGCACGGGGGGCTCGAGCACGGAACCACCACGATCATTACCGGCCCGACTGGGGTGGGCAAAACCACGGTGGGTCTGCAATTTATGACGCAAGCCGCGCGGCGCAGGGAGCGGGCGGTGGTTTATACATTTGAAGAATCCAGGGAAATGATCCTGCGCCGAAGTGAAGGACTCGGGATGGCGCTTCAACCGCTGATCGAGCAGCAGACACTCGCGGTGACGCAAGTGGATCCGCTGCGATTCACTCCCGATGAATTCGCCCATCTTGTGCGCCACGAGGTCGAAGATCGAGCGGCGCGGATCGTGATGATCGACAGTGTATCGGGTTACCACCTCTCGATGCATGGCGAAGAACAGACTGCGCACGACGATCAGCTCGTCGGACACCTCCACGCGCTGTGCAAATACCTTCGCAATATGGGCGTCACCGCCATTCTCGTGAACGAAGTGGAGCGCATCACCGGCGATTTTCGCGCCACGGAGAGCGGCATCAGCTATTTGACCGACAACATCATTTTCCTGCGTTATGTGGAGATGAACGCGGAGATTCATCGCGTCATTGGGGTTTTAAAAAAGCGCCTCAGCGACTACGAAAAGGCACTGCGCGAGTTCGAGCTCATTTCCGGCGCTGGCATCAAAGTGAGCCGGCCGCTCGTGGGATTGTCCCGCATCCTCACCGGGGCACCGGAGTGGAGTGAAGCGCGGGAACTTACCGAGGCCAGATAACGGCGTATGATCCTCGCCCTTGATCAAAACCTTCAATCCACGCTTGGCGGAACGAGCGGGAGCAAAATTCTGCTTTTGCTTGATCAAAAGGAGAACCGCCGCCTTCTAGCGGAATCGCTGGAGACGCAGTATGAGGTGCTCGCCGCCGCCGACGATGCGGCGCTTCACGAAGCGTTCGATCTCTGCATCGTCGATGGCCATGCGCTGGACCGGCTCCTGCCCCATCTGCGAAAGCGGAAGGCCGCCGAGCA
>JAYUPM010000083.1:0-4850 GCA_043760145.1 Spartobacteria bacterium | reverse complement strand
ATCAAGTGCCCGCCGGGGAGACAGTCTTCAATTATTGGGATCAGAACAATCTTTGGGCGGAGATCAGTGCAATTCTTAATGAAAGCTTTGTGCCAAGTGACGCCTTCATGGTCGCTCCGCCCCAGGCCGATTCGGATCCAAATTACGCAGGTTATCGGGCGGGTTTGACCCTTGTGAGGGGGAGTTGGAAATTTGCTTACTTTCTCCCGACTGCCCCGGCCGCCCCGAGTGCCCCGGCTACTTCTGCGGTTCCCCCGGCTCCCTCCAGCTTGCCACTTCCTCCGGAAGGAATTCAGTGAACCCGGTTTCCTTGGGATTGCCGCATCGGGCCCCCTTTATCTTCATTGATGAAGTGCTTGAATTGCAGCCTGGGGAATCGGCCGTTTGCATAAAAACATTCCCGGCTGTCGAACCGTTTTTCCGTGGTCATTTTCCTGGGGATCCACTTGTGCCGGGTGTGATCTTAACGGAGGCATTGGCGCAAACCGCGGGGATCGCCGCCGCCCAACCCGTTCCCTTCCGTTTATCGGCGATCAAAGCGATGAAATTTCCTGGCGCGGTGCGGCCTGAAGAAGCGATCCGTTTGAGCGCGCGCAAAAGCGGGGTGTTGGGCGGGCTCTGGCAGTTTGCTGTGCAAGCGCAGGTCGAGGGACGGATTGTTGCCGAAGGGACAATTGTTCTCTCCGAGCCGTAACAGACGGCGGGTAAATCGTCCTTGGATTACTGATTACTGAGATCATACACCCGCCCCCACGTTCCTTCTGCCACAAGCGCGGCCGATTTACGCCATGGCTGTTCGCTCTCCGGGTAGTCGGTTTCTTCATCGGGACCCCAGAAGATGTAGCGGACCTTGAGTAACTGGGCGATCTCGCGCCAGTTATCTGCCCCATTCATTAGGTCAGCCAGTTGTTCACGACGGGTCAGGTAATCATATCCGTGACTCCATGCATGACCCTCATATCCCATTGCCAGTTCCCGGCCCAGCAGGAGCAAGGGGTGATTGTAATTTGGGGCGGCTCCGAAGCATGCAGTCCTTGGCAGAGCAAGCAGAGCTGAATCGATTGCATCGAGATTGGATCGAAGGGCCAGGTGATATCCACGGTGGACGGGCGCTATCCCGCCCATCAAAGAGACAAACCCGGAGAAGAATAGGAAAGCACAAGCCACAAACCGCAGTTCTCGACGCCATCCCGCCAGGAGATGTGTCCACAAGACGGGGAGCACGACCAGGTAAGACCAGATCATGATCTTTGTATTATCCCACTCCCATGGGGCGAACTTGACAAAGCAACAGAGTAAAAAAATGAGGAGGGCGGGGAACACACTGGCGAATGGCCAGTTCCATGGTTCCTCCCGGATCAATAAATAACAAAGCGCCCCGAGCAGGAATGGAAGAAGTCCAAAGTTCAAAAACCAGAAGAGAAAGAAATCCTGGCCCTCCTGCATCCAACCGGGTTTCCATCCAATCACAGAAGCTCCCTGAAACGACCCGGTCACGAGGAGAACGAGCATTGTGGCAGGCACGATGGACGCTGCAACCAAGCCCAGCAAAGGTTTGCGAGCCGATGCGTTAAGGAAGAACCAGGATCCGAGAATAAAGGAGAGAAACAGGAAGGTGTGCAGATGGAAGAGTGGCATCGAGCTGTAGAGAAGGACCTCCCCCCACAGCGGGAGACGCCATTGCGGATCCCCGTTGAAAAATCTGGCCCGCCAACTGCAAAGCAATGAGAGTCCGGCAGGAAGGGCAAAAAGAAATCCGCGTTGAGTAACAAACAAAGCCAGGGGAATGCTTTTCCACGCTTCATCAGATTGGAAATCAGCCAGGGGCGCGCCTTGCAGGAGGGCAACTCCAAACACGCCGCCGTTGCAGAGGAATCCGGCAAGGACAAATCCGCGACCCCACCGCCAGAGTGCGATGCCTGTCAGGGCAGCACCGGCGAGTCCGACCCAAATGAGGCTTCGCTCCAAGTTGACCCCGACGAGGACAAGGAGAGTATTAAACAGATCCATCCCGATTGGGTATGTCAGTTTGGCGCCGGCATAGATTGGGTTGTCTGGCCAGAAGGGAACACCGCCTGCAAGTTGGCGGATATAGCCAATATGCAGCGACATATCCCCGAGATTATTGGGCGAGAGAACCATGAGGGAATCGCCATTGTGAAAGATCAGCCAGAGAAACGCGCGAAGGGAGAAGAGCGAAAACAAAATAACAGCGGCCCATTCCCACAGCCCCGGTTTAAACCAGGTGAACGGTTTTCGCGGCCCGTGCCAGAGAGCAAAAATAGCGACCAATAGGCCGGCGACCAATGCCACGGCTGCGTTATGTGTCCCGAGCCCACCGCCTGCGAATCCCATGAGCAGCGCAGCAATCGCTGAGGAAGAAACGGCATAAAGGAGAGCAGCGACAATGTTCATTGGACTGTTGGATCCGGGGCAAGTGTTGGGGAAGTGCCTTCGCTTTGCCCCGGGGTGAATTCCGGGATGCGTCCTGGAAAACAGATGCCGAATGTTTCCGCCCGAAGATAGAGGAACATTTCATACGGCCCGTTCCCGCGAACCTTAATCAGCTCCTTGAAGTATGGCTCAGTCAATTGGCTTTCGATCGTGAGTTGGTCATCGATTAGAAGAAATGCGCCATCGCCCATGTCCGGGAGCGCTTCGTCGGGAGTATGCATGGTGACGGAAGTAAAGTCGCCGAGGGCCCAGATCCACGGGTGAAGCTCATGGCCGATGATATAACCTTTTATATGGAAATTGGCGGAGCTTGTATCTGTAAGCAGACTTAGCGGGCCTGTGAGTTTGTCGTAATCGGGCAGTGTCTGGACGTAAACATACGGCTCGGTCTCGTCTGTTTGATCGCGGAAATTGAGCAGGCAGGTTGTGCCCAACGACATTCCTAAAACGACCATGCTTATTCCGGCAACAATGGTGCGATCCAGTCGCTCAAACGCCTTCGCAATGGCGACTCCGAACAGGAAATGAAACGGCCATATCAGGCAGATCAGGCACCATGGGGTTTTGTATGCGATCAGGCTGTATGCCGTGAGAGCCCCGACGCCGTAGATCGCCGTGAATCGGATCATCCGCGATTGTCCCGGCCACAACACAATGGGCGCAACAGCGAGCCCCACAACAGCGGGAAGTTCGTATCGCCCGATTAATTTCAACCAGTAACTCCACGGCTTCTCGTGGCCGCTCGCCCCCTCGGTCCCGGTGGAAACCCAATGACTAAAGGTCTGCCACAGGCCGGGCAGGGACGACCAATCCATAAAACAACCAGAGTAAAAGAAGACGATGATCCCGAGGGCGGTGGCGCATGGCAGCAAGACTCGTGGCAGCGACGTCCCGTCTTGTCGTGGCAGCGACGTCCCGTCGCTTTCCTCCGGGGATTGCGCGGTCCGATCCGAGGCAGATGGGGAAAGCAATTCCAAGCCGGCAAGAGTTAAGGCAGCGAGCAGAAAGCAAATGACATGGATGACGTAGGTTTCCTTGGTGAGAATCATCCCGGCAACTCCCAGCGCAGTTGCCCAGAGATCGCGGCGCGTCCTTCGATACCAAAGGCCGGCCATGCCCCAAAAGGTCAGCAATAGGAAAAAGAGGAGCCATGTTTCATGAATGGCGTCCCGTCCATAAAAGACCATGCCGGTGGAGATTGCCATGGCGAGGGCGGCGCACTGGGTTGCGCGTTGCCCGAAGTAAGGACGAAACAACAACACCATCCAGACGCAGGCAGCACTGATGAGCGCGACGGGCAACCGCATGGCCCACGCCGCCCGGCCCAGCAAGGTTTGGGCGATGAACAGGGCATAGAAATGGAGCGGTCCGTGAAAGTTGCTCGGGTCGTAATGGTAAAAACCATTCCGGGTGATCTGATCGACAAAGTATCCATTGACCCCCTCGTCGAAGTGAGGCGGCTTATCTTCCAGCCAAAGCAGGCGCAGGAGCAATGCCACGAAAATAATGCTGATTAACCAGCCATGGGCACGCAGCGCCGCTGCCCATTTCCACGATTGGCGGGGCGTCGGCAGTTGGATGGGGAGGGATGGTTCCAAGGGGGGATTGATATGTCGCGGGTCATGCAGATAACAGGGCTTGGTGAACTGGCCAAGCTCCAGTGGACGGCTGGGAAACCGGTATCTGTTTAGCGCGGGTTGGCGTGGGCGCAGGTTTGTAGTTCCGGCTTCAGCCGGTCCGGGGAGGCGAAGTCAATAGTCATAATGAAAAATGAAGAAGTGTGGGAATGTGCCCTTGCCGCATAAATGCGGAACTACAAACCCCGGAAGCCGCCCCTCCGGTTGCGTATTAGTTTGCGAAACGGTATTCCATCGTGGGCCAGGATCGGCAACCATGCGGGATCCGATGCAGCCCGCCCTCTCAATTGTCATTCCCGCCTGGAACGAATCGCACCGGCTCGTAACAACGATGGAGCGGCTCCATGCTTATCGTGGCGGGGTCCCCTTCGAAGTTGAAGTGCTCATCGTCGTCGAACCGGGTCAGGACAACACCCTTGAACTGGCTCAATCAATTGCCAAAAATCATCCGGGGTTCGAGATCATCGGCAACGATGTCCATTTAGGCAAAGGTCACGCGGTTCGGACCGGGATGCTCCGGGCCCGTGGCGACTTCATCTTCTATATGGATGCCGACCTGAGCGTCCCCCTGGAGGAGATCCACCCGTTTATGCAATGCTTCGCGCAGGACCCGGAAGTTCAAGTCATTGTGGGCAACCGGGCGCATCTGGAGAGTCGGATCACCCGGCGCCAATCGCTTATTCGCCAACGGATGGGCCAACTCTTCAATCGCTTTCTGCAATCCCTCTCATTGGTCTCTTTGCGCGATACCCAATGCGG
>JAYUPM010000082.1:0-4852 GCA_043760145.1 Spartobacteria bacterium | reverse complement strand
CTTGCCTCTGTGGTTTTATACTTCTAGGGTCCACCCCCTTTTACTTATGAGCACCACCACCCCACGGACGGTGGCCCCCGCGGCCACCAAGAGCAAGGATAGCACGCAACATCGCCAGCATTCCTCGGTTGTGGTCGATGGATATGAGCGGGCAGCGAGTCGGGCAATGCTTCACGCGGTGGGGTTTACGCGGGAAGACTTTAAGAAATCGCAGGTCGGGATCGCCTCGACATGGAGCATGGTTACCCCATGTAATATGCATATCGATCAGCTTGCGCGGCAGGCAGAGGCGGGGGTCAACGGGGATGGCGGGAAAGGGGTTATTTTTGGGACGATCACCATTTCAGACGGGATTTCGATGGGCACCGAGGGGATGAAATACTCACTGGTGTCGCGGGAAGTCATTGCCGATTCCATCGAGACAGTGATGGGGTGCGAAGGGTTCGATGGGTTGGTGGCCATCGGAGGGTGTGACAAGAATATGCCGGGTTGTTTGATGGCCATGGCGCGATTGAACCGGCCGAGTGTGTTTGTATATGGCGGCACGATTTTGCCGGGATGCATCAGCGGGATACTGGCGGAGAAACGATTGCGCAAGGAGCGCCGCGAACATTTCATCGATCGCAATCTGGATGTGGTGTCGTGCTTTGAGGCGGTCGGAGAGTTTGCCAATGGGCGGATTGATGAGCGGGAGTTGGCGCTGATCGAGGAGCAGGCGATTCCGGGCGCCGGATCATGCGCGGGAATGTATACGGCCAACACGATGGCCAGCGCGATCGAGGCCCTCGGCATGAGTTTGCCCAACAGTTCGTCCCAGAATGCAGTGTCCGCGGCCAAATCCCAAGACGCGCGGGCGGCCGGGGCAGCGGTGCTGGCATTGATTAAGCAGGGGATCCGGCCCCTGGATATCATGACGAAGAAAGCATTTGAGAACGCGATCACGGTGGTGATTGCGCTTGGAGGATCCACCAATGCGGTCCTGCATCTAGTGGCGATGGCACACAGCGCTAGGGTTAAGCTCGATCTCGAAGACTTTACGCGGATCGGCAAGCGGGTGCCGGTCTTGGCTGATTTAAAACCGAGCGGGCGTTTTCTAATGAGCGAACTGGTTGCCATTGGGGGACAGGCCCCGCTCATGAGAATGTTACTTGATGCGGGGTTGCTTCACGGCGATTGCATGACGGTTACGGGCAAGACCATTGCGGAGAATTTACGAAGGGTTAAACCGTATCCGAAGGGACAGGAAATCATACGGCCGTTGAGCAACCCGATTAAAGCGGAGAGTCATTTGGTAATTCTGTATGGGAACCTAGCCCCGAAGGGAGCTGTTGCAAAAATTACGGGCAAGGAAGGACTGAGTTTTTTGGGCAAGGCGATTGTGTTTGAGAATGAACAGGATGCGTTGGCAGCGATCCTTGATGGGCGGGTAAAGAAGGGCCATGTGATTGTGATTCGTCATGAGGGCCCGGTTGGCGGACCCGGAATGAGAGAGATGCTTTCACCCACCAGTGCGGTCATGGGCAAGGGGCTTGGGAAAGAGGTCGCATTGATCACGGACGGGCGGTTTAGCGGTGGATCTCATGGGTTTGTGGTTGGCCATATCACTCCGGAAGCGGCATTGGGCGGACCATTGGCGGTGGTGAGAAATGGCGACCTGATCACCATTGACGCGAATAAACGGCGACTCACCCTTGATGTGCCCCAAGCGGAGATAGATAAACGCACCGCCAAATGGAAGGCGCCCGCTCGCAAATATACGCATGGGGTGCTTGCCAAATATGCGCGCGATGTTTCAACAGCGAGCACCGGCGCGGTCACCGATTTAATACAAGTCCAAAGTCTAAAGTAGAACGTCTAAAGGCCGGAAGACTTCAGACTTCAGACTTCAGACTATAGACTTCACCGCCCTGCAATGGATCGACTCCTGCTGGTCATCTCCACCTTTTGTTTCCTCTTTGGGTTCGCGCACACGATGCACGCCCTTGGAGCGCGGACGTATCGGCCCTCGCGACTGAATTTTTTTGCGATCCTGAGCGGGTTCCTGCTCCAGACGGCGTTTCTTGAAGTGCGCGGCCAGCAGATTGGGCGTTGCCCCCTGACGAATCTTTTTGAGGTATTGATATTTTTGAGTTGGTCGATGGTGCTTTTCTATTTGTTGATAGGACCGGCCTATCGGCTTTCGCTCCTTGGCCTGTTTACATCGCCGCTGGTGTTCCTCTTTCAAGTGGGCGCCCTGCTTGCGCCCGGGATTGATATCCCTGCCAAGGCCCGGCTGGCCCCCAATGCGTGGCTTGAGCTGCATGCGGCGATTTCCGTGGTGGCATACGGGGCATTCGCGCTGGCATTTGTGGCTGGCGTCATGTTCCTCGCCCAGGAACGGCAATTAAAGACGCACCACCTTGGGACGATCTTCTATCAGTTGCCGCCGATCCGCGACCTTGCGGTGGCCAATCGCCGCCTGGTTGTCACGGGGTTTATCCTGCTGACTATTGGGCTTCTGGCCGGATTCGCGATGGGGAATCTCCATGCGCACCTAGTCAAGATCAGTTGGTCGATTGGGGTCTGGCTTCTTTACGGGCTCATGCTGGTGGCGGTGTTCCGTCACAGTATCAGCAACCGTCTAGTGGCATGGTGGTCAGTCGGGGCATTCAGCATCGTGGTCTGCACGCTATGGGGCCTGACGTTTATCTCGGAGGCCCACTCACTGTGATGCAAATCCTCTGTCTCGGATTGAGCCATCACAATGCCCCGATTGAGGTGCGGGAGAAGTTTGCGATCCCGGATAGTGCCATTGCGGCAACCGCGCTTTCCTTATCCAAGGTTCAAGGAGTAAGTGAGGCTGTGATTATTTCCACCTGTAACCGGGTGGAACTCTATGTGGCGGTCAAAGAAGCCGGTCCGGGGTTTGAAGCAGTCACCAAGTTTCTCAGTGAAGTTTCCGGGGACACGCCATCCACTCATTTTCTTCGCCTGCCCACAGCGCAAAGTATCCGACATTTATTCCGGGTAACAAGCGGACTGGAATCGATGGTGCTGGGTGAGACGGAGATCCTTGGGCAGGCAAAGAAGGCGTATCAAGCGGCGCAGGAAGGCGGGGCGACAGGGCGTAATCTGAACAAGCTTTTTCAACGCGCGTTCAATGTCGCAAAGGAGGTCCGCACCAGAACCAACATTACGCGGGGCTCGATCTCTGTCGGATCAGTGGCAGTCGATTTGGCGGAGAAAATCTTCGGCAAACTTTCAAGCTGCCATGTCATGATTCTTGGCGCGGGTGAGATGAGTGAACTAACTGCGGGCGCGTTGAAGGCGCGCGGGGTGAAGACGATATTTGTTGCAAACCGCTCTTATGAGAGGGCGGCGCAACTGGCTGAATTGATGAATGGGAAAGCGATTCATTTTGAGCAATGGCAGCAGGAATTTCATGACATCGATATATTGATCGGGTCAACCTCGGCGCCGCATCATGTGCTGACGGCGCAACAACTGGCCCCGATCATGAGGACGCGTCGGGACCGGCCGCTTTTCTGCATTGATCTTGCGGTGCCGCGCGACATCGAGCCAGCGGTGAACGATTTGGATGGTGTGTATCTATACGACATCGATTCGCTCCAATCCATTGCCGAGGAATCGATGAATGTGCGTCGCCAGGATCTGACATTATGCGAACAGATCATAGAGCGGCATGTGATCGAGTTTGGTGAATGGCTCGAGGGGGGAGGGGGGCGGAAGGCGGAGGTCGGAGGTCGGAGGTCGGGAGTCGGAGATCGGGCGCAGAGTTGATCAGACCGATCGGACTGATCCGACTGATCCGACTGATCCGACCGATCTCTGCCGCGCCGCCCTCCGACCTCCGACCTCCGACCTCCGATCAAGCGACGGGACGCCTCTGCCACGATGCAATGCGTTACGTGCCGGCTTTGACCTCGATAATGTCGTGGGGGACACTCTCGCGCTGGCCGGCAGCTGTGACGCGGATGTAGCGCGCCTTGGAACGTAGTTCGGCCAATGTCCGGGCGCCTAGATAACCCATGCCGCTCTGGAGTCCGCCGGCCAGTTGAGTCAGGACGGTGTCGAGTGGCGGGCTGACTTCCTTGAGGGCCTCCACGCCTTCGGCGGCCACTTTGCGCACTGTGTCTTTGCTGGTGTGTCCGTAGCGAGCGGCACTTCCCGCCTGCATCGCGGCGAGGCTGCCCATGCCGCGATATTGTTTATAAAGTTTCCCATTGATCTCAACAATCTGCCCCGGCGATTCGGGACAACCTGCCAGGAGGCCTCCACAGATGACTGCATCAGCCAGGGTCAAGGCCTTCACGATGTCGCCAGATTTCGTGATCCCGCCATCGGCGAGGAGCTTCACGCCTTTTTTTTGGGCGGACTTGGACGCGACGAAGAGGGCGGTCAGTTGTGGGATCCCGACTCCGGCGACGACGCGGGTGGTGCAGATGGAACCGGGGCCCTGGCCGATCTTGATGATGTTCGCCCCGGAATCGGCCAGATACTCGACGCCGGCGCCACTAGTGACATTGCCGGCGATGATCGGGAGATCGGGAAACGCATTACGAATTAGACGAATGGTATCGCCAACTCCCTGGCTATGTCCGTGGGCAGTGGAGACGGCAATGACATCGACGCCACGCTCCACCAGCGCTTCGACATGGGCCATGATGCGATCCCGGTCGAGTTCGCCGGTGGAATTGCGCGTCGCACTGACCGAAGCGCCGCACAGGAGACGGAAGCTGCCATCGCGCGCAGGGTTCAATTGGGATTGGCGTTCGTGAAGGATGCGCTCGATGTCGCTGGCGGTGAATAGTCCGCGGAGATGGTCATGGTCATCGACGACCAACAACTTGTG
>JAYUPM010000081.1:0-2008 GCA_043760145.1 Spartobacteria bacterium | reverse complement strand
CCGGGGCAAAGGAACCGGAGACTCGGAGATCATAGGGACACAGCAGTTCACCGAACCCCAGGCGGGAGACACGCGACATTTCGCCATGCGTTTACCCGAGGCCCCTTACAGCTTTTCCGGGAAACTGATCTCGTTGATTTGGGCTCTTGAATTGGTTGCCGAACCGGGCACCGCATTCGTGCGCGTCGAAATACAAATGTCGCCCAATGGGACAGAGATCATCTTGCCGGGTTGAAAGCGCGCGATAATCCGTTCTCGACTGATCGGGTTTTGCGAATCCGGTTCCGGCCGCAAGGAACGACATGGGAGCAAATTTTTGACCGATTGCGCGTGCTCAAGTTTCGCGCCGCAGTGGTTGGCCCGCATGGTTCAGGCAAGACTACTTTCATGGAGGATTGCGAACCGGAACTGAAGCGACTTGGCTTCACTCCATGGATTGTGCGCCTTGGTCAATCAAGCACGCTGCGGGAACATCGCGAGCTCTGGCGGTTGGCCGGCACGCTGCGGGAACGCGATATCCTGCTCCTGGATGGGGCCGAACAACTTAGCTGGTGGAGTTGGGGTTGGGTGCGCTGGCTGAGCCGGCGCGCCGGCGGACTCTTGATCAGTTGCCACGGTCCCGGCCGTTATCCGACACTGCTGAAGTGCCAGGTGAGTCCGGAACTTTTCAAAAGTCTTGTGTCAGAACTCAACGAGGAACCAGAGCAGAGATTGGGGGAACTCTTTGAAAAACACGGCGGCAATTTACGGGAGGCATTGCGCGATCTCTACGATCTGAACCAGGATTTATAAGTGCATTTAAGGCCCATCTCTCCGGCGCGGTGGCATTGGCAGCCGGGCAATTATCCATCAGGAAGATCAGCCCCGTGGCCCTTTGTTTGTGTTCGGCAAAAGGCGTTAACTTCCTGTAACCTTTTTCCCGGCGGTCTGCGCGACGAAATCGACGACGAGGGCGTCTTCGAGCACGGGCTTGAGGGTGTTCACGAAAGCGACGTGGTCGGGATGCACCAGATAGATGTCGAGGTCCGCGGCGTTCTTGAAACTCACGATCCAGCAATGGGTATAGCCTTTGTCCCGGCCTTCCTTGCTGACATTTGTCCCGTATTGGAGCGCAGCGATCGCCGGAATTTTCCCGGCCAGGGCGGCGAATCCATCCACCACTTTCTGGACCTGCGCCTTGTCGGCATCGGCTTTGAATTTGAAATGGACCACGTGCTGGAGAGGTCCCTCGGCGGAAATGGCGGAAGCGGTGAGCATGGTGATGGCGGCTAAGGTTAGAAAGGCTTTCATACCGGCAGCTTTTGCTTTGCACGCGCCCGCTGGCAATCCGCAATTTTCCAGGCGCTTGCGAGCATTGGGAATGGCCGGTATTTCAACTGATCAGAATCAATCGCGGTGGCTGGCCGGGAATCGGTGTGGGAGCGCGATGAACGCAAGGTGGGACCGGGCTGCCCGGGTAATACACGGCAATCCGCCAGAGGTTGCCGAGGCCGAATGAAAAAGGGCGGGCATGCGGAACGGGAACGTAATGGAGATCGTAAAAATTCTCGGACAGATACTCGAGGAAAGCGTCGTTGTCTTCGCCGCCGAAGTGATTGAGAAGGAGCGCCCGGGTTTCAGGAACGTCGATGCGGCGCTGCGCTTCCTCATTGCGGAGGGCCTCGCTCGAGGGCCCATCGTATGTGCAAAGGAACGTATCGGTTTCGCCCGTGGCGGTATCGATGTGGAAAGAGCAAACATCAGTGGGGATGATGCCGGGATCGTCGTTGGGAACATATCCATTGATGCAGTTGAGCTCGGGCTCAAGGCCGTGCGCCCGGAGGAACCGCTGGTCTTGGAGGAGAATTTGGATGGCGACTCTGCCGGAAGCGCTTGCGGGAAGAGCCTGGAGGCGTGACTCATCCACCCTTGTGATCCCCTCGCCGACGGCAAGGAGATTGATCACTTCGCCGAAATCTCCAGGCAGGGTGCGCTCCCAACAGAGGGCATTGACGCCGCCCTCGAATCG
>JAYUPM010000080.1:0-13499 GCA_043760145.1 Spartobacteria bacterium | reverse complement strand
AGATGCGCACGTTTTTTGGACTCATACTTTTTCTCATCCTGCCCGGGCCGGCGTTCGGGGCAGAGAATCGGGGTGTCGTATTTTGCCATTACAACGTTGAAAATTACGTTGGTGAAGATCAGGCAGCTGTGGGGACTCGCAGGGCAAAGCCAAAGACGGAGCAGGAAATCGCAGCGCTCATCCGGATCATTAAAGAGATCAGTCCTGATATCCTTGGGGTGTGTGAGATGGGTTCTCCCGAGCGGTTTGCGGATTTCAAAACGCGCCTCAAAACTGCCGGGCTCGATTATGGATATTCCGAATACCTGAAGGGACCCGATCCGGATCGGCACCTGGCCTTGCTAAGCCGGTATCCCATCGTTGCCCGGCAGTCGGTGGCTGATGTCGGATTTACGCTTCACGGGAAGCCGCAAAAAGTGAGACGCGGGTTCCTCGATGTGACCATTCAGATTACGCCCACTTACCAGATCCGGTCGGTCGGTGTGCATCTCAAATCCAAGCTCGCTGCCCCCGAGGGTGAAGCGCTTATCCGCCGGTTCGAGGCACATCTGCTCCGGGCGCACCTTGACAAGATTCTCGCCGCGGACCCGGAGGTCAACCTTCTCTGCTATGGCGATTTCAATGATCTGAAGAATGAGCCGGCGTTTTATGAAATTACGGGGGAACGCGGCTCAGCGGGATACATGGCGGATCTTTGGGCCAAGGATCAGATGGGGGATCGATGGACTCATTATTGGCGGAGTGCCGACCTCTATTCGCGGATTGATTATATTTTCGTGAACCGGGGTTTATTGCGGGAAGTGGTTCGCGATAAAGCGCTGGTCTATCGCTCCGCATTTTGGAACGAGGCGAGCGATCATCGCCCGGTATACGCGACGATTCTTCCGGTCGAAAAGCCGGCGCGTCGTCGTTGAGCTAAAATCCGATGCGGCCGTTGCCAAGTTGGCGACTTTGGTGAACGCTGCCTCTCCCATGGTCGCCTTTCGTTTTCGCTGTTTCGGACTCGCGCTTGCCATCGTGCTGACCGCCTGTTTTTCAAACATGGCTCGAGGAGCCACAGTCGAGGATGCATGGGCCGGGATCGTCGCTCTCGATGCCGGGCCCTCGCTTTCCCACGGTAGCAGCGAACAGGTCCGGGTCAGTTCGATCGCTCACCTCGACAGGCAGGAGCGGGCGCTTCGAAGTTTCCTTTCAACTTACCCAACCGACGCCCATGGGTTTGAAGCCAGTTTGCGGCTTGCGCGTTTGCTTCAAATCCGGGCTGATCTCAAGGGAACTCCCACGGCAATCTCGGAGGCCACCCAGATACTGGATCAGCTCGAAAAAAGCAGCACGCCCGAACAAAAGGCTGAGGTGGCGTTTGCCCGTCTCACGATGTTGATGCGCACGCTTCGGGCACCCACGGATGAAAAACGGGAACGCTTGCTAAAAGCGGTCCGCAGCTTTCAGGCGGCATATCCGGCGGACCGCAGGTTGGGGGCGCTTCTGGCTGAGATCGCGACATTGTTCCAATCTCAACCCAAAAAGATGCGGGCCTTGCTCGTGGAAGCGCAGCCACTGGTGCGGGATCCCGAGCTCAATAGCCGTGTGATGGATGATCTCAAGAGACTCGATCTCATGGGACACGTCGTGAAGATCCAAGGAACGGACCTCAACGGAAACCGCGTCGACTTGGAGCACTCCCGTGGTTCCGTGGTGGCGCTCTGTTTTTTTGCGCTATGGTCCCAGCCCTCATTGGGGGCTCTCGAAACATTGAAGCGTGCGACCACTGAAGTGCCCAAGGGAAGTCTGCAGATCATTTGTTTCAACCTCGATCTGAAACCCGAGCCGGTTGCCGCCTTTTGCAAGGAGCGGGCGATATCGTGGCCGGTTATTTCGGATGGCAAGGGATGGGAAAGTCCGCTGGTCCGTTCATTGGGAATCAACGCGCTTCCGACGGTCTGGCTCCTGGATCGGCAGGGACGGCTCCGGTCCATTGCAGGCATCGAAGCCACGGTGAGCCAGGTCCGCCAGCTTTCCCACGAGCGGGGAAATTAAAGACCAAACGAGCGGGGATCTGTGTTGGTCTTTCAGCGCCTTTGGTCTTTCAGCGCCACGTCCGGCGGCGGATCCAGATGTCCAATGGGAAGAGTCCAAGGGCTGCCATTAAAAAGTAATCTGTCAGGTCGCGTCGTTGGTTGGTCCGCTTCGCTGGACGCGCGAAAATCTCGTCGGGGGTGGGTGCATATTTGCCATGGCCCGATTTCGCCAACTCCTCCAGGAGCGGGCGGTTCAGGTCATTGGTGAGAAACTCCCTTGGATAACTCCGTGTATGGGCGAAGTCATATCCGCCATCCGGCAACTGGGGCGAGGTCAGGTGAAACAGAGTGGTTCCCTCCGGGGCGAGATCGACGGTTGCGCGATACTGTCCGGGGGCTTCCTGGCGGGATTCAACAGTCGAGGAACTGCCATTAGTTCCAAAGGCGTTGACCAGAATTGGGAGTTGATTGCGGAACGCGCCTTCCGGGGTCACGGCATCGATCTGGAGAGTTAAGCGATCCTCGAACTCATGGGTCGTGACGGCGAAACTCGCCTGATCGGTTTTGCGCATTACAGCCCGAACCAGTTGCGGCCAGAACTTCCCATACCCCGGCCAGCTCAACCACTCTGAGGCCCAGCGCCCCTTTGCATCGCTGGTAAAAGCCGCGGCATGACCCAGCCCATAACGCCATATGGCCAGGAGCGGTTCGCCGCGTTCGGTGGCGAGGAGCACATCCGCAGTCGGCTTGGGCTTGGTCGAATTGTATCCGACCAGCAGCGGCGATTGCGCCCAATCGATCCCATCGATGACCGGGCTTTTGCCGGAAGCCACCGCGAGGAATGGTTCTTCGACCATGCTCGATTGAGCCACTTTCATCGTCTCGGTGCTGAAGATCTGCGGCAGCGTCGTGGCATCGCTTGTAAGATAAAAACGGCCATTGCCGCGCTCGGCCAGTTCGCGGAGAAACGGAGTGTCTTTATCGGATTCCGAGCCGAGCGCCACGACGGATGTGGTGATTTTTGCGGAAAGCATGGCGGCCGCCAAATCAAGTGATGAAACGGTTCCGCGGGTGCCGTCACCCATTTCCCCGGCGCTCTTTTCCTCCGCATCGGCGGCATCTGAAAAGAGGATGACATGTTTGATCCGGGCGGGGATATCGCGCAGAAGTTGAAAGGATTCGGCGAGCGAAGTGTAAATGTAGATGCCGCCGCCCCCGGCTGTGACAGCGAGGATCTTTTGTTCGACTGGCCCCTTGGAAGGATGCTGTTGGAGCGCGGCAACGGTGTGGGCACGCACGTCCACTGCGAGGACTCCGAAGTAATCCTTGGGTTGAAGGACATTGAGGGCAAAGAGAGCGCCCTGGTTTGCAAGCGACATTTTGGTTTGGCCCTGGACCATCGCAGTCATGGAACCGGACCGGTCGAGGACCACAAGGAGCGCGACACTGGGAACATCCTGGCGATCGTCGTGCTCGGTCCGCACCGGGAGCATTTGCTCGATCGGGGTGCGAAAATAACCGCCCACGCCGAAACTGTTTTCGCCGCCGAGCATCACGAATCCGCCACCAAATTCCTGGACCCAGCGCCGGTAAAGTTCCATCGATTCCCGGCCCAATGTAAGCGCGGAAATATCACTGAGCATGAGCAGGTCGAATTGCTGAAGTTCCTCAAGTGTCTTGGGTGCCCCAAGCGGGCCGCGAGTTTGGACCTCAATGTTTTCCCGGCGAAGCGCTTCCGCCAGCGGACGGGCCTTGGTTTCATCGGCGTCCACCAGAAGGACCAGCGGTTTGCCGCGCATGCTCGCCGTGGCTTGGGCGCGATTGTTTTCAATCGAAGTATCCGCATCCGCCACAAGCTCCACCTCGTAAGTGACCGCGTTGCCTTCCGCCCGAAGATTCGGGACCCGGAATTCCTGTGAGCCTGCGTTTAACGAGACGGACCTGGTTTCGATCAGAAACTGATTCTGATAGAGCTTTACCCTCGCCTTGGTCGCGGTATTGCTGCGAAGCGTGGCAACGAGATCAAAGGGTTCCCCGGTTTTGAGTCGTTTTGGCACCTCGACTTTTTCAACGAGCGTTTCCGGGGTGATCGGGTTCTGGATCGGCACCGTAAATATCTCGATCCCTTTTTTCCCAAGCGTTTGCGCAGCCTGCGCCGCTCCATGGCGGGTATCGTTCCCGTCGGTGAGCAGAACCATGCGTGGTGCTTGATTGGCTGGAAAAATCGCGCTGGCGAATCGAAGCGCCCCGCCAAGATCACTTTGATTGCCCAATTTCGGTTTAGCCCAGGATGCTTGCAAATGCGCCGATTTGCCGGGGGGTTGCAAAAGCATTGCCTTCGCGGCGAACCCGATCACTCCGACAGTGTCGCGGGATTGCTGGTGGGCGAGGCTTGCTTGGATAAATGCCCGTGCCTGTTTGGAGCCTTCCTCGGATATGCTCTCCGATTGATCGACAACAAAGAGCACCGCCAAATCGGTATTTGGGAGTAACATCCGGACCCCCGCGAGGGCTAGGACCAGGCATAAAAGGACGAACCCACGGACTATCAGTGAGAGGCGGCGTTGTGCCGACGCGAGGTCTGCGATGGAGCCGCGCATCAACAGGAGCAGTCCGGGCAGGACCAGCGCCAGAATCAGAAGCGCGCGCGGATGCGTGAGTTCAAACATCGGGGGAAGGGGACCACGAATGGAGACGAACTGGGGAGATAGTGTCGCGATTGGCGGGAAGCTTTACATCAGACCGATCGGTCGGATCCGACCGATCGGTCTGATCTTGTGTTCGCGCTCGACCTTACTCCTTCATCCCCACCACCACGTAGCGGCTTTGGCCATTGGTCGAGACCCGGAGCAGCACTTTCTTCTCGGTCTTCACCTTTTCACTCAACTCAATTGCCTGCTTGGCACTTGTCACAGAGCGCCGATTGATCTCATGAATAACATCGCCCCGCTTCAAGCCGGCTGCTGCGCTTTCTGATTCTGGATCAATATTGGTGATGACCACCCCTTGAATTGACTCGGGTATTTCGAGTTCCTTGCGGAGCGCTGGATCGATATCTGCCACCGTTACCCCATCGAGAACATCGGGCTCAGTCGATTTCGGTTCTTCAACCGGGAGGGCGCCTTGTTTTGAAGGAAGTTCGCCGAGTTCCAGCGGGATGACTTTCGCTTTGCCTTCACGGAAAATTTTGACATCGATCCTGGTCCCGGGCGGCATCCCGCCAACCAGGAGCCGGAGTTCGCGCGGCCCCTCCACTTTTTTACCTGCCACTTCAATAATCACATCGCCCTTTTCGATGCCTGCTTTGGCTGCAGGCCCGTTGGGTTCCAGTTCCGAAACCAGCGCGCCATTCTGGTCGGCGATATTGAATGCATTGGAGAGCTCTTCGGTAAGCGGTTGAATGACCGTCCCGAGATAGCCGCGCACGACCCGCCCATGCTTGAGGATGCTATTCATTGTCGCGTGCGCAAGGTTGGCTGGCACCGCAAACCCGATCCCCTGGTTTCCTCCACTCCGGCTGTAGATGGCCGTATTTAAGCCAATGAGCCGACCTTCAATATCCACCAATGCCCCCCCCGAATTCCCGGGGTTAATGGAGGCATCCGTTTGGATGAAGTTCTCGTAATCGACGATTCCCATTCCCCCACGGCTCACCGCGCTAACGACCCCCATGGAGACCGATTGGGTGAGCCCGAATGGATTGCCGACGGCGACCGCGATGTCGCCGACCCGGATTTTATCGCTGTCGCCGAATACAATGGCGGGAAGATTCTTCGCCTCAATTTTCAACACGGCCAGGTCGGTGCCGGGATCGGTGCCGATCTTCTTGGCCTTATACTTTCGCTCACCATTGCCGTTGCCGATGGTCACTTCGATGTCGTCGGCTCCTTCAATGACGTGGTTGTTGGTCAATATATGGCCGTCTGCGCTTACAATCACACCTGAGCCGAGGCCCATCGCCTGCCGCTGCACTTTGCCCCCATTTTTTTCGCCCTGTGGATTTTTTGGGCTCTGGGGGATTTGCGGATTGCGCCGGGACCGTGGAGCCGGCGGCCGAACGGAGTCGCTTTCCTCATCTTCATCTGGCGTCCCGAAGAAGCGCCGGAAGTATGGATCGTTTAGCAGCGGATTATTGCGAAGAGTGTTCTGGACGTTCTTGGAAGTCGAAATCGTGACGACGCTGGGAGCAACTTTTTCAACGATCGGGGCGAAACTGGTAAAGAAACCGGCCTTGGTTTGGACAGGGGTGGGATCAATCTTAACCTCTGCCGGTGGAGCCTTGGGAGTCTCCGGGGGGGTGTCCTGCGCGAGTGCCGGGAGACTCGGCAACATCAACAGCAAGGCCGCGACCAAGGGTTTGATGGAGGGCAAAAGGAAGTCGGTTTTCATATTATGCGCGCGTTATGACATGAGCGGCGGGATGCCGTTCAAAGTGCTGTTACGTAAACAGCCGGGCTGATGCGTGGGTAAACTTTACCCGGTTTATCCGCCCACTTCGGCCTTGGCTTCAGCGGCGAGCGCGGTGGAGAGATAGCGTTCCCCAGTGGAGCAGGCGATCGTCACGATAAGTTTGCCCTTGTTTTCGGGCCGTTTAGCCAGCTCGATCGCAGCCCAGACATTGGCTCCAGTGCTGATTCCCACAAGAATCCCTTCTTCCTTGGCCAGTCGGCGGGCCATGGCAAATGCGTCGTCATTGCTCACCTGCACACACTCGGTGATCTGGGCATTTCCTTGCGCATCCTTAAGGTGGAGATTGTTCGGAATGAACCCGGCTCCGGTCCCTTGAATTTTATGGGGGCCGGGTTTGAGTGGTTGACCGGCGAGGGTCTGGGAAATTACGGGGGAATCTTTCGGCTCCACTGCGACTGCCTGAAAACTGGGCCGGCGAGCCTTAAGTGCTTCGAAACATCCGGTAATCGTGCCGCCTGTCCCAACCGCTGAGACGAAGATGTCCACTTTGCCATCGGTATCATCCCAAATTTCTTCGGCCGTGGTGGTCCGATGAATTTCCGGGTTGGCCGGATTATTAAACTGTTGCGGCATCCATGAACCCGGGGTGTTTTGAACGAGTTCTTCCGCGCGGGCGATGGCACCTTTCATCCCTTCGGCGCCGGGAGTGAGCACCAGCTTGGCCCCGAGCATGGCAAGCAATGTGCGGCGTTCAAGGGACATCGTTTCGGGCATGGTAAGGATCAACTTGTATCCTTTGGCAGCCGCGACAAATGCGAGGGCAATCCCGGTGTTTCCGCTGGTTGGCTCGATAATCGTCGTCTCGTGGGTCAGGATTCCGCTTTTTTCCGCGGCCTCGATCATCGCCATCCCGATCCGATCTTTCACGCTCCCGAGCGGGTTAAAGTATTCGCATTTGAGCGCGATGGTGGCTTCCAAGCCTGCGGTGACACGATTGAGTTTTACCAGCGGCGTGCGGCCGACGGTTTCGACGATGTTATTATAAAGTCTGCCCATAATTTAAGATGCGGTGGTGAATGTTTTCTGGAGGATTCTAAAAAGTCGTCTTTCTATACACGGCCAATATGGGCGACAAGGTCGATATTCGGCCAAGACGACACAGTCCAACTTCCAGGGTTTCAAAACCGCGCCTTAAACCAGATAATAAATCGCCATGACCCAATTGCTTAATTCCCAAGAGATCAAAGAGTCCCTCAAGCGCGTGCCGCAATGGGAGTGCGAAAAAAAACAGATCGAGCGCACATTCGAATTCGAGGACTTTGCCGAGGCGGTCGATTTTGTGACCGGCGTCGCGGAGATAGCGGAGGAGAGTGAGCATCACCCTGATATTGATATCCGATACAGCAAAGTGCGCGTAATGCTCTCAACCCATAGCGCGGGCGGGTTGACCGAAAAGGACTTCGAGCTGGCTGAAAAGCTCGACACGCTGGTCGAAGATTAGTCGAAGATTGCTGGTTTATGTTGTCTCCCCCCAATTCCCCGGCTCCACCGGATCTCCAGCCTCCCCAGATCCCGCCCATCTCCCAGAACCAGGACCCGAGCCCGGCATGGAAGATCATTTGTGCGATTCTGGTCCTGGGGTTTGTCGTGGCCTTGTGCGGATTCATCTCGTGGCGCAGCGCCCCGCCACAGGTCCCGCATGTGGCGATTCCAGGGAGCCTTTAAAATGCCAGGAGACGTGGAACAGTCCGAGCATCTTCAGCGCCCGGTCATCGAGTATGCCCGCGCCGATTTCCCTCTGCTGCGGGTCGGGATGACCGTTGATGAAGCGCTTCGGGTTATCCGAGAAAAGGGTGTTGGGGAGCGGATCGTTTATTTTTATGTGATTGATGAAGAGGAACGGCTTGCCGGTGTGGTCCCCACCCGCCGCCTCCTCACTGCCGCCCTTGCGAGCCCCCTCTCGGAAGTCATGATCAAGCGGGTCGTCGCCATTCCCCAATCCGCCACGCTCATGGATGCGTGCGATATATTCGTCCTGCACAAATTCTTTGCGTTGCCCGTGATCGATGAACGGCGGCGAATGGTGGGGATTATCGATATCGGAGTCTTTGCCCAGGAAGTGCTCAACCTCGGGGAACCGGAAAAGGTGGACGATGTATTTGAAGCAATCGGGATCCGGCTTTCGGAGATGCGGGGAGCCTCGCCCTGGAAAGCGTTCCAATACCGGTTTCCGTGGCTGCTCGCGACCATTGGCAGCGGGACCGCCGGGGCATTTTTGGCGGGACTATTCGAAGAGACATTGGCGCGGGCAATGGTGATCTCATTTTTCCTGGCGCTCGTGCTGGCCCTTGCGGAATCGGTGAGCATTCAATCGATGACCCTCACATTGCAGGCGCTGCGCACCAATCAACCGACCCTGCGCTGGTTTTTCCAAACCGCCCGCCGAGAAGTGATCGCGGCCCTCCTGATCGGGGCGGGGTGCGGGTTGGTGGTGTTCCTTATTGTCTGGCTCTGGCATTGGAGCTTGCTATCCGCCGTCGTGATCGCGAGCACCGTTGCCGGTTCCGTCCTCATCGCGAGCCTTGCCGGCTTGGGAATGCCCTCATTGCTTCACGCCTTGAAATGGGATCCGAAGATTGCTGCGGGCCCGGTCACCCTGGCATGCACCGACGTCCTCACCTTGCTGCTCTATTTCTCCCTGGCGACCTGGCTCTTGTAGGGAAGAGTTGAATGCCCCCCGGCTTTCTCATATCAGGCGACTCGGCGATTTCGCGCCCCCTCATCCTATGAATCACCCGCTTGTTCTTGCTCCCTCCATTTTGGCCTGCGATTTCGGCCGCCTTCACGAAGAGGTCTTACGCGCTGAGGCAGCCGGAGCGGATTGGCTGCATCTCGACATCATGGATGGGCATTTCGTGGATAATATTTCCTTCGGTCCGGCCTTTGTGGAAGCCGTTGCAAAGGTCGCCACCATCCCGCTTGATGTGCATTTGATGGTCGAGCGCCCCGACCATTATTTCCCGCGATTCGCCAAGTTTGCCCGCTACATCACCGTTCATGTGGAGGGCCAGCACGGCGTGGCAAAAACCCTGGCAGACATTCGTTCAGCCGGATGCTCCTGCGGCCTCTCGCTGCGCCCCGCAACCCCCTTTAAAGCCGTCGAACCGTTTCTGGATCAGATCGATCTTTTCCTGGTGATGACGGTGGAACCCGGATTCGGTGGCCAGCCGTTTATGCCGGAGATGATGGAGAAAGTAAAAGCCGCCACGAAATGGCGCACCAGGCATCAGCGCAACTTTCGGATCGAGGTGGATGGAGGAATCAACACGGGCACAGGAGCGTTGGCGGTGGCAAACGGGGCCGACACCCTTGTGATCGGGACGCATGCGTTTAGTGCGCCCGACATGTCTGAGGTGCTCCGGCAGATGCGGGGACAATAGGGCCCATGGGTCTTATAGGACCTATTTATTGACGACTCATTTCCTGGCTCGGCCCTTTCGCATCGAGCTTGGCAAGCGCTTCACCATCGCGGAGCGATGCCTGCTGCTTTGCTTATTCGACATCTCTCGAAATTCGGACAGCACTTGCAATTTCATCGCCATGCAGGTTTGGAAACCTGCGACACGGCAGACTTGGAAGTCTGCGCCACGTTCCTGCCACGACACGCCAAAAAAGAGCTAGACTAGCTAGATTCCGGTGGTAAATTTTCCCCCATGGAAACCGCTTGGCCTCTTCAGGATGCGAAAAATCGCCTCAGTGAACTTCTGGATACCGTTCTTAAGCACGGCGCCCAGACCATCACGCGGCACGGGAAACCCGTGGCCGTTGTCGTCTCCGCCGAGACATACGCACGCCTCCAGCCCAAGGAGCGGCTGGTGGATATCCTCCGCGATTGTCCGATCAAAGCATGGAAGCTTGAGCCTGACACCGCTCCCGTGCGCGATCTCAATTTCCAATAATCTGCCGTGTCCTACCTCATCGATGCGAATATCCTCTGCGAGACCTCCAAGCTTCGCCCGGAAGCCGCGGTTTTGAAGTGGCTCACGGATCACGATGCCCAACTTTATATCAGTGCGCTTTCCCTCGGTGAAATGCGCAAGGGCATTCATCTGATGGATCGCGGGAAGCGTCGGCAAAAAATCGAAAACTGGTTTCAGCGCATTGAGCGTTGGGCCAATGGACGCATTCTCCCAGTGGACGTTGCAGTGATGAAAACCTGGGGCGCCTTTTACGCCAAACATCAGAGAGCCGGGCGCAAACTTCCCGCAATGGACAGCCTCATCGCCGCGACAGCCCTCGAACACCAGCTCATCCTTGTTACTCGCAATACAAACGACTTTCCAGACGATGTTCCTCTCCTCAATCCCTGGCTGAAGTAAGGATGTGGGTAATGCTTTAAGGGGCGCCCCGCCCCGTCCATCGGAACCGTTTGACCAGATTATTGACTACTCATTTCCTGGCGCGGCCCGTTCGCATCGAAATGCGCAAGCGCTTCGCCAACAAGGAAGAGCGAGCCCGTGATTAGAAGCGGTCCGGGAAGGGCTTGGGCAGTTTGCAACGCATCCTGGAGAGTGGCAGAGATGTCGCACGGGATTCGGGGCGCGATCGTTTTCCAAATCTCTTGCAACCGCGCCGCGCTGCTGGTGCGTTCGTTTTTCACTGCAAGCGTGAAGACGTGGCCCGCGATTGGGACCAGGGCCGCACAAACGCCCTCGACATCTTTGTCATTGAGAATCCCGAGGATAATCGTGGCGTTCTCCAACCCATAAACTTCCCTCCACGTTTCGGCCAACCGCAGGGCTGCGGCGGGATTGTGGGCGCCGTCGAGAATGATGCGTGATCCGACTTTTTGAAACCGGCCGGGCCACTCCACTTTTTCCAGACCGCGCGCGATCGCGTCACCAATAACCTCGATCCCGGCGAGTTGGAGTGCCCGCGTGGCGAGGGCTGCGTTCCAACGCTGGTGGCTTCCCGCTAGCCCAACTGGAAGAGTCGTAGGCTCCGAGATAAACTCAATCGGGGCCCCCCGTTCCAATGCAGTGGCGACAAAGATTTCTCTCACTTCGTCGGGCTGTGGCGAGGACACCACGGGGATCCCTGGTTTGATGATACCCGCTTTCTCACCGGCGATGGCCCCCAGTGAATTGCCAAGCCATTGTTGGTGATCCAATGCGATTGGGGTCAAAATGGATACTGCGGGAGTGATCACGTTCGTGGCATCGAGCCGTCCGCCCATTCCGGTTTCCAGCACAACGATCTCCGCGCCGCATTTTTCAAAATGGATTAGCGCCAGGGCGGTCGCGATTTCAAAAAATGTCGGAGCCACTTCCCATCCTTCCACCGCCTCGCGAATCCATCCGAGGCCCGCCGTGAGTTCGTCCTCCGGGATCATCCCGCCATTGACCCGAATCCGCTCCCGGAAAGTGATCAGGTGCGGAGAAATAAAGAGTCCCGTCTTGTGTCCACCGGCCCGGGAGATCGAGTCGAGCATGGCGCAGACGGAGCCCTTGCCGTTGGTGCCGGCAACGTGGAGGTATTTCGGCGCCCGCTCTCCGTCAAGCTGGAGCCCGAGAGCATTCACCAAGCGCTCGATCTGATTAAGCCCCAGTTTGATTCCGTGGAGCTGCGTGCTGTAAAGCCAGGCGAGGGCTTCCCCGGCATTCACTTCTTGGAGGCGTTCTTGGATGCCAGGTAACCAATGAGTTGACTGAGCATTTCACGCATGTTTTTGCGATGCACGATCATGTCGATCAACCCGTGTTCCTCCAAAAATTCCGAGGTCTGGAACCCGGCCGGAAGATCCTGGTGGGTCGTCTCGCGAATCACCCGGGGTCCGGCAAACCCGATCATCGCTTTCGGCTCGGCCATGATGATATCCCCGATCATCGCGAAGCTGGCGCTCACTCCGCCAGTGGTTGGATGGGTGAGCACCGAAAAATATGGGAGTTTGGCTTGGGCATGAAGGGCGAGCGCGCCGCACGTCTTTGCCATTTGCATGAGGCTAAGGACCCCCTCATACATCCGCGCGCCACCGGAGGCGGAAACGATGATGACCGGCAAACGCTCCTTGGTGCCGCGTTCGATGATGCGGGCGAGTTTTTCCCCGACCACCGATCCCATGGTGGCAGCGATGAAATTAAAATCCATCACCGCAATGGCGACGCCGGTTCCCTCCAAAGTGCCCACACCTGTGATCACCGCGTCCTTGAGCCCCGTTTTCTTTTGGTAACTCTTGAGCCGCTCGCTGTAGCTGGCCATCCCGGTAAATTTCAACGTATCGACTGAAACCATTTTCGCGTCGTCCTCCTTGAATGTGCCGGGGTCGAGGATCTGGCCAATCCGAGCCCGCGCCCCGACGCTGAAATGATGATCGCACTTTGGACAAACCAGGAGGTTCTGGATCAGCTCAAGATTATGAATGACCTCCCCGCAGGTGGGGCATTTTTGAAAGAGCCCCTCAGGGACTTCGCGCTTCTTGTTGGAGGTGAAAGTTGGTTTTGAAAAAATACCCATACGAGGAAGTTGTTTGTATTAGCCGCGGGCAACGGTGGCCACGCGAACGGAAGCGGCTCCGGCCCGGCGCAGGACAAGCGCGCACTCATCGGCTGTGGAGCCCGTCGTAAAGACGTCGTCGATGAGAATAATATGTTGGCGGTGCACGGGGCAAGTGTTGCGCACTATAAACGCCCCGCGCAAGTTTTCCATTCGCTCCCTTCGGGCAAGGCGGGTCTGGGTCGAGGTATACCGGAGCCGTTTCAAGGCCATCACCACCGGAATCCCAAGCCGCCCACTGACCAGCCGGGCAAGAACCTCCGCCTGGTTGAACTCTCGCTCGCGTTTCCGGGCAGGATGCAACGGGACCGGGACCAAAAAAGCGGCGGGAGTGGCCCGGAGTCGTTCATCGGCGAAGGCGGCTTCCAGCCAATCCGCGAGTTGATGCCGGAGATGGAAGTGGCCTTCATATTTGAAACGATGCACGAATTCGCGAACGACCTTTTCACTTCGAAAACACGACACCGCGCATTGGAAGTGAAAGCGGCGGTCCCGGCAATTGGAGCAGGTAAATGGGCC
>JAYUPM010000079.1:0-4864 GCA_043760145.1 Spartobacteria bacterium | reverse complement strand
AGCGGCAGAGGACAGCCGCACTACAAAACCTGCCGGAGGTGAGGACGCGTTATCTCCCGCGCGAGCGTTTTGTAGTGCGGTTGTCCTCTGCCGCTTTCGGATGGGACTGCGGGCCTCCTTATCGCGTCGCTGGGTCGCCCGATTTGCCCTCTCTCTCGATGAGGACATAGGCGCTTTGTTTGTCTCGGATCTCGCCTGTCGCAAAAACCCGCCGGGCCCCAGCAAACCGCTCTTTGTCGGTGCGCAGATATTTTTCAGGGACAACTACGGCATCAATTTCACCACTGTTCCAACTCCGGCGGGCGTCCTCGAGTCGGGTGAAAGCGGTGCGCCCGGTGTAGATTAAGATTCCTTCGTCTTTGCCGGAAATCACGGCAAGGGTTTTGACTTGGGATGGATAACGCGCCTGAACCTCTGTTCCGAAGCGGACCAACGCCCCTTGGTCGGTCCGATGCGCGTAATGAATGGAGTGCCCGGCGTATGCCACGGTAAGAACGGCAGCGCAGAGCGTGCTGGCCAGGATCAGAGTGCGGATCGGGATTCGGCTAAGAGTTATCCCTGAATAACTGCGGGCCATTGCGACGAAGAGGAGACACAAGGGCGGGATCACTGGCAGGATCCGATCAAAGCGCTTGGAGGGGACAAGCGACATCACGAGGAGTCCGCCCAACGACCAGCACGCGAGCCAAAGAAGCGCAGGGTCTTGGCGCAATCGTGCCCGGACCGGCTTGGCAGCCACAAACAGAAGTAGCAACAGGCTCCATGGTTGCCAGCGAAGTAAGATCAGGCCGATGTAAAAGAACGGGTTGCGCGGTTGATGCACCGCGTGTTCACCGGCATCGAACCGGCCCAAAAACTCTTTGCGCACGACTTGATCGTAAAACTCCGGGCTTAGCCAAATACCGATTCCGGCCCATGCAGCGAAGAAAAGAAGAGGAACGGCCCAACTCGAGAGTCCGCTCCATGAGTTATTTTTAATCTGAAAGCGTCGGGCCAGAAACCAGAACGCGGCGAGGCTCGGGAGAAGAAAGGCATACGCGATTGGGCCTTTGATCATCATTGAGCCAAGGATGAGGCCGAACAAGATCCAGCGTTCCCGAGTTGTCCACGGTGCAAGGGATGAGACCTTTGAGAGGATCAAGCAACCGGCACCTGCAATGAATGCAGTCAGTAGCATGTCGGTGCGCACAAGGGAGGCGAGGCGTGGAGTGAAGACAGTTAACCCAAAGGCGGCGATGGCGAGAAACCCGCCGATGTTTCGGGGCCACAACGAGTTGCCGTGACGCCAGAGCAAAGCGATGATCCATGCGGCTGAGAGCAAGGATGGGAGCCGCCATGCGCCTTGCCACCAGTGACCGCCCATTACTCCGTAAAATGCGGCGGAGATCCAACCTGCCAATGGCGGTTTGGTGGCGATCCGTCCGGTCGGTGTGTGTTGGAACCACCAATGCCCTTCATTCACCATTTCGTAGGAAGTGAATGCCTGTTTGGCTTGATCGTATTCATCCAGATGCCACGGCAAATTACGGGTCACGAAGAGCCCCGTCACAAGAAGCAGAAGCACGCCAATCCACCATCGGGGCACTCTCCCGTCTGTTGGTTCCGCGCAATTCACTTGAACTCCAATTCGGCCGCGATGGCCTTTGCCGCTCGCATCCCGGCTCCACCATCCCCGAGTTTCGCAATGACGGAGGCGAGATCGCGCTCGATTTGTTCCCGTTCCTTAGGATCGCCAATCAGGCGTTGCATCTGAGCCGCGATCGCCTTGGGTTCCGCTGCTCCCTGGAGAAATTCCCGGGCGATTTCGCGTCCCGCCAAAAGGTTGGGCATCCCGAGAAACTCGACCTTCACCAATAGCTTCCCAATGACCCAGGTCAGCCATGCGACTTTGTAGAGAATCACAAGGGGCATGCCAAAGAAGGCCGCCTCCAAAGTAGCGGTCCCCGATGCGACCATTCCGGCGGCGGCATTCTGCATCAAGGCGTGGGAACCGCGCACCTCGATGGGACACCAACTGGGGTCGAGCCCTGTTTCTTCCAAGATATCGCGCATTGAATCGGCGACGGCGTCGGAGGCGGCTGCGGCTTGGAAGCGGAGACTGGGATTGGATCGGAGCATCTCGCGGGCGGCTTGGAGCATTACGGGAAAGATCCTGCGGACTTCCTTATGGCGGCTGCCCGGGAAGAGACCGATCAGGTGCGGATCGCGTTGAATCCCGGAGCGTTTGGCGGCGAGTGAATCGAGCATGGGATGGCCAACGAACACCGTCTTGAGTCCCGACTTTTCATAGAGCGGTTGTTCAAACGGGAAGATGCAGAGCATCAAATCAAGGGTCCGCGCCATCTCGCTGATGCGTCCCCGATTCCATGCCCAGACTTGGGGGCTGATGTAATAGATGATCTTGAGGCTTGGAATCGTTTGCCGAAGGGCCTTCGCGAGCCGCAGGTTGAAGCCGGGGTAATCGATCAAGATGACAGCGGTTGGTTCGCGTCGCGTGATTTCCGCCAGCATCCGATCGAACTGGCCTTTGAAGTAACCGTATTTTTTTAGGACATCCCAGACACCAACAACCGCTTCATCGGCCCAATCCAAAAACGATGGACCGGCAAGCGCTTGCATCTCGGTCCCGCCGGCACCCGAGAATTGGAGGTCGGGTTTGAGAGTCTGGAGGGCCCGCATCAATTCCGCGCCGCGCGCATCCCCGCTTGCTTCGCCAGCGACGAGGTAAAGATTCATAAGTTAAGCGGTCCGATTGGATTCCTCGATGATCCGGGTGATTTCAAGCGCCAGTTCAAGTGCCGCAGTGGCCTGGAACCCGGATACCTTCGGTGTGGATCCGGCTCGGGCGCATTCAATGAACGCGGCCAACTCGCGCTTGAGCGGCTCGCCTTTTTCTATCTGGACCGGTTCGCGGACAATCCGTTTTCCGGCGAACTCGCTGACAACGGCATGATCCTTGGAAGCGATAAGTTTTTTAAAGAGCGAGCTTTCGGGTTCGTGATCCCCGGCCAGTCGATACATGAACCCTTGTTGCTCCTGATAATCGAGCGAGAGATAGCCGTCCTCCTGGAAAACCCGGATCTTGCGCACTTTCTCGGGACTGATCCGGCTTACTGTGATGTTGGCGACGCAGCCGTTCTCAAACCGGAGCCGGGCATTGGCGATATCCTCGCCGCGGCTTAAAACCGGGACACCGACGGCATCAATGCTTTTGAGCGGGGATCGCACGAGGTGGAGGATGATCTCCAAATCATGGATCATCAGGTCGAGAACCACGCCGATATCCGTGCTCCGATTCGGGTAAGGTGAAAGGCGGTGGGACTCGATAAAGCGCGGATGATTGAGCTTGGCTTCCAACGCGCTCAAGGCCGGATTGAAGCGTTCGATGTGGCCCACTTGAAGCACGAGGTTGCGGTCATGGGCGAGCCGCGAGAGTTCATACGCATCCGCTGTCTTCTCCGTGATCGGTTTTTCCACCAGCACATGTTTCCCGCGCTCAAGCAGGAACTTGGCGATCTCGAAATGGGTGGGCGTCGGAGTGGCAATGGTGGCGGCATCAACCAGATCTGCGAATTCCTCAAGTGACTCAACGGCTTTTGCTTCAAACCGGGCCGCCATTTCCTGCGCAGTGGCGCTATTGGCGTCGTAAATCGCAGTGAATTGGCACTCCGGGAGTTCCGCCAAAATGCGCGCATGATTTTTGCCGATGCTTCCAGTGCCGATCACGCCGGCGCGAATTTTAGTCATAAGATTTGGGGCAGGGGAGCATGGCCGAATATGGAGATCCGTTCGGTGGCGGCCATGGCGAGGAGTTTGTCGCGCTCCAGGAGGAGAGTCTTGCCGGCCTCAATCCCGAGGACTCGGATCCGAGCCTCCTTGGCGGCTTGCAAAGTCAATGGGCCGATCACCGGGACATCGAAACGGAAATCCTGGTTTGGCTTGGAGACTTTCACCATGACTGCGTCTTTGCGTCCGAGTTCCCCCCCGCGTTTCATTGCGGCATTGGTCCCCTCAAACGCTTCGACGGCAAGGACTGTGCCTGCTTTGACCACCACGGTCTGTCCGACATCGAGCCGGCTGATTTCCTTGGCGAGCCGGAATCCGAACCGGACATCGTCTTCTTCTCGATGGCTCAGCTTTGGCCCGCCAATCAACCCAGCCTGGGCAAGGAACTCATCCATGAAACTTGTCGCGGGTAGCAGATGCACACCGGCTTTTCCCATCTCATCGGCGATCGCGCCAAAGATCGATTCGGCATTGCGTTCCCGGAGCTTCCCAATAAGGACGATCGCCTTCAGGTCCGGGCGCAGATCAAAAAGGTTCTTCGGGTGAATTTGGCCGGACATGACCGCATGGCCTGCCTTGCTTTCTTTCAAAAACCCGAGCATCCGCCCGAGTTGTCCCACGCGCATCCATTCGATTTCATCAACGAGACTGGCAAGGGCGGGGTCGGTTTCGTTTTTGAACGCAGCGACCACCAACCGCGAAACGCCGGCAACGCGGGCGGCCCGGGCCATTTCGAGCGGGTAAGTGCCGCTGCCGGCAATGATTGCGAGTGTGGTTGGGATTTCCAAAAGGCGCTGAATTTAGTGGGTCAACGCGGAGCTTGTCGAGCGGTGTAACGCGGAGGGCGCCGAGGGGAATTTTAACCCAGAGAACTGAACCCGCCGGGAGAGGGGAAATTTAACGCAGAGGCGCAGAGACGCAGAGGGGTGGTCGGTAAAATGCCGAAACCAGAATGGCGAATGGCGAGTGCGCAGGTGTGGCCAAATCCGGCAAAGCCAATGATCAGAAGGCGGTGCGAAGCTGTAGTGAGGCAGTCCTCTGCCGCTTTCGGAGTTCCTCGTGGCAGAGGCGTCTCGCC
>JAYUPM010000078.1:0-4877 GCA_043760145.1 Spartobacteria bacterium | reverse complement strand
GCGTTGATCCGCGCTCAATTGGGCGTCGGGAAGTGCGCGCAGAGGATCGAGATTTTTGGGCAGTTCGTCAGCAGAAGCCCCGCGCGGATCGGCGGTGGCCGAGAGGCGGAAGCGTCCAAGCGAACAGGCGTAGTGCCGCCCGAAGCGCATCGTCACAGTGAGCTCTGTCCCGGCGGGAAGTGGGTCTGCCAAAACGAAAACAGATTGATGCGCTTCGCCAAAACGATTGGAACAGCTCCACCCAGTTTCCGGATCCCCATCCGTTGCGAGGGCTGCCGTGGCGGGGCTCTCTCCCATTGCATTTTTCGAATAGCTCTCCGATGCCCGCGCGATCTTGAGTTGTTTGCCCCCGGCAAAAACCTGGAATTCTCCCATAAAGAAATCGCCCTTTGGCCCTTCGTAATAGGCCATTCCGGGGCCGTGGTTGGGCAGGCTTGCATCCGGGATCGCTTCGAGCCGAAGCGCAGTGACCGCAGGGGCCTGCCGGAAAACCAATTCATAGCGGTCGTCCTTTGTGATGTCGCCCGATGCGAGCACGGAATCGTCGGGCTGGATGGTGAGCAGCGGGGAATTGGATTTTGCGGACACGGGGCGGAGCCGTTGCCACGCGGCTGGGCGGCTGCGCGCCTGTTCCAGCCATGTGGTGAACGCAGCTTGAAGCGCATCCTCGCGGCGCTGCGCCAACAGCCGGGCATCATCCATCTCTGCGCCAAGGCTGATCCGCACCCGGCCCATCGTGTGATGCGCGCCGTAGCTTTGCACCAGTTTCACCGTGTAACGGGTGCCCTCGGGAAATCCGATCTTCTTTTCAAACCGAAAAATCGCCGACTTCGGGGCATTGAGCAGCGCTCCCTGCGCATCGACAGCCCAGCCGCTCTTTGGGTCTCCGTCAAAGGCCGATTTGATCGGGAAATCGCGTTGCTGCGCGGCTGCTTCGGCGGAGATGATTTTGACCGGGACCGCTTCGTCCGGCTTATTTTTTGGAGCGGCGGTAATGACGATTTCGTTAAGGATGAAGTTGCCGTGTCTGACCCGACCCGGGCCCTGCGCCGGCAGGGTCGGATCGGTGAGTGCTTCGAGCCGGAGCTGAGTGGAAGCGGTGTCGGATTCGATCACGAAGCTGTAGGTGTCTTCCGCCGGGCCGGGCGCTGCGAAGAGCGCGCTGCCGTCCTCAAGCATCTTTGGAGTTTCACCATGCGCAGTGGAAACCGCCGCCGGTTTCTGAGACTGCCACTGATTTTTTTCGATGGGCCATTTCTCCGGCAACTGGGCGAGGAGCTCGGCGGCTTTCACAAGGTTGCGTTCGTGGTTGGCGGGAATTTTTTTGCTCTCGAGCTCGAGCTCGGGTTCGTCCGCGTTATTGAGGAACGCCAGCATCTGGTAATACTCGGTGTGGAGGATCGGATCGAACTTGTGCGTATGACATTGGGCGCAGCCTGTGGTGAGCCCAAGCCATGTTGTGCCGGTGGTCGCGAGCCGGTCGGTGACCGCGTGAAATCGGAATTCCAAGGGATCGATCCCGCCTTCTTCATTAAGCATTGTGTTACGGTGAAAGCCGGTGGCGATGAGCTGGTCTTGCGTCGCGTTTGCCAGAAGATCGCCCGCCAATTGCGCAATCGTAAACTGGTCAAACGGGAGATCGGCATTGAGCGCGCGCACCACCCAGTCCCGGTAAGGCCAGATCGTCCGGGTCCGATCTTTTTCATAACCGTTGGTGTCGGCATACCGTGCGAGATCGAGCCATTTTCTAGCCCAACGTTCGCCATAATGGGGGGAGGCAAGGAGGCGATCTGCCAACGCTTCGAGCGCCGACTGCGGATCAAGCGCTGATGCGGTCGCGAAGGCATCGGCTTCGTCCGGAGTCGGCGGCAAACCGATCAAGTCGAGATGGAGTCTTCGGATCAAAGTGTAAGGATCGGCTTCCGCTGCGGGCTTGAGTGCTTCCTTCGCCAGCCGTGTGCGGATCAGGGAGTCGATGGAGTTCGCTGCTGTGTGATCCGCGGGTTTTGGCGCGATAAACGCCCAGTGCGCCTTGTATTCCGCCCCGGATGCGACCCAGCGTTTGAGGATCTCTTTTTGCGCAGCAGTCAACTCGTGCTTGGTGCTCGGCGGCGGCATGATCTCGTCCTTGTCTTCAGAAAAAACCCGGAGCAGCAACTCGCTCTCATCCGGTTTTCCCGGGACGATCGCCACCGCCCCGGACTTGGCTTCCTTTAGAGCGGCGTCGCGCAGATCAAGGCGGAGGCCGCTTTTGCGAGCCTTGTCGTCGGGGCCATGGCATGTGAAACAGTTCTGGGCGAGGATGGGCCGGACATCGCGGGCGAAGTCGATAGGTTCTATAAGTCCTATAGGTCCCATCGGAAACGTGATCAGCGGCGACTGGTCCCCGGCCATAAGAAAGAGCCATTTGTTTTTCGAATCCCCGGCGTTCCATAGCACCACACTGGACTTGTCCTCCTTTGGAATTTCGAACCGGAACGAATCGCTGGAAAGTTTTCCGTGCCAGAGTGCGGTGAGGAGCTGGCTGTCGTGTTCGTTGGGATCTTTCGGCAATGGCGAAGCAGGATCGAACTTTATGCGTTTCTCGAAACGCCATTCCCCCAGATCGCCCAGTGCCCGAACCGCGTCGCCTTCCCGCAACAGCAGCAGCCCTCGAAGCGCTTTCGCGGCTGCTTCCTCACCCTTAATGAGCGGGTTCTCTGCGTAATCAACGGTTAATTCCACGCGAAGATCGCCCGCTGGCCCGGCACTCACTTTGGCGAGAATATGCTCGCTGTTGTGAGCGAGCGAATCCGCCGGCGCAAGCATCCCACAAGCGACCGCCAGCGTGAGAATGGCTGTCGTCAGGCGCATTATTTGCGGTCCCAGCGCAGAACCCGCCCGAAATTATTCCACTCCGTTTCGAGGATATTGCCTTTGGCATCAAAAGTGATGCCGTGCGGGGAGGTGACAACGCCTTCGCGCCAGTCCGCTGGCTTGACCCCGGGGGTGTTGGTCTGTCCTGCCGTGTCGTTGATTCCGAGGGCCGCGACCATCTTGCCAGCTTTGTCGTAGACCGAGATCCGCCCCGCGATTTCGGCGACACACATCAGCTCGCCATGAAAGGAAGCGGAGCTGGGGTGGCGCAAATCTTTGTCGGCCACGACGCCGATGATATCGCCCTCAAGCGAGAGATGAAGAATCCGGTTATTGCCGCGATCACAAAGCAAAAGGCGGGCGGGCTCGAAGCGGGGATCGACAAAAATCTTGTGGGTATTGGCGAGATTATATGGAGCAACGGGGCCGCCAAAGACCTTCTTGAATTTGCCGCTTTTATCGAACACGAAAATCCAGCTCTGGCCGTATCCGTCCACGACATAGATATCGCCATTGGGCGCCACATCGCAATTGGTCAGGGCGAGGTTATGATCCTGGCGCTTGGCGATTTTATCCTTGGCGATGACTTGGGTTTTTCCATCCACAATCACGCTGATCGAACCCGCCGTATCCTCCGCAATCACACCGGAGATTTTGTCTCCCCCGGTCATTTCGATGGTGACCCGGCGCGCCTTGTCGGCTGGAAACGATTCCTTGGGGATCTCGAGCACCACCGTGCCGTCGAGTTTCATTTTGAGCACCTTCTGCTGGCCAAGCACCGCCGCGTAGATGAACTCGCCCGTTGCATCCTTTTTGATCACAAACCCGTGGAGCGATCCGGGCGCCCCTGGAACATACCGGAGGAATTTTCCATCGGGCCCGTAAACCTGGAGGCCGCCTTCCTTCTGCCCCTCGACGCTCACATAAATGTTGCCGGTTGAATCGACCGCGATTTCGCCGTGGCCGTTGCCGATCGTCTCTTTCCCGGGAGGCGGCGTGAGGAAGTTGGGTGCCAATTGATAAGTTGGCTCGGCGAACGAGGAGATGGCGCAGGAGATTAGAATGAGGGTAGTAAGAGTCTTCATGAAGAGGTGGATGGGGGGGCGACGAAAGACCAAAGGCCAAGTGAGCCACCCTATCAACTGAAATGTTTGCGGGACATCCCGTTCCTCTTTGGCCTTTGGTTTTTAGTTTTTCCGCCCCGTTCCCCCTCCTTCCTCCTTGATTCCACGGAACCTTGCGCGCTGAATGCCCCCAACGCCTGTGCACAATACTTATAGTGAACTCGATTCGGGGTTGGTGTGTGAGACGATCGAACGTCTCGTGCGCCGGATCGCGGAACGATTTCCCTCCTCTGGATTAAGCAAGGTGGCCGCTGAATTGTTGCGGGTTGCCCAGGAAAACCAGCGGGTGATTGAGAAATTGCGCCGCCCGACATGGTGGGTCCGTTCGGCCACCGTAATCACGGTGCTTATCCTGATCGCGCTACTATCCTGGATCGGGCTGAGGATTTTCGAAATGCTCCAGGCGCGCACCGAAAGTCCCTCTGATCTTATTCAGGGTATTGATGCCGCGACCAACCTGCTTCTGTTCTTTTCGCTGGGGGTAATGTTTCTGATTTCATTGGAAGGCCGGATCAAACGGCGCGGAGCCCTTGCGATGCTGCATCGACTGCGCAGCATCGCGCATGTGGTGGACATGCATCAACTGACCAAGGACCCCGAGCACGCCTTGCGATCGTGCGACGCAACGCCGTCCTCGCCCGAGAGGACCCTTTCCCCTGCGCAACTCGACCGATACCTTGATTACTGTTCCGAGTTGTTCGCCCTTACGAGCAAGCTTGCGGCGTTGCATGCCCAGCATCTCCAGGACCCTGTCGTCCTCGATGCCGTCAATGACATCGAGAGCTTAACCTCGGATTTTTACCGGACCACATGGCAGAAGATCACCATCCTTTCCCAAGCAGCGGCGGCGAAATGACCAGGGCTTTTCAGTTGGCGACGAGAGGAGCAGAGAGCAAG
>JAYUPM010000077.1:0-2019 GCA_043760145.1 Spartobacteria bacterium | reverse complement strand
CAGGCGCACTACAAAACGCTCACGCGATAAATAGCGCGCCCATTTATCCGACAGGTTTTGTAGTGCACTCTGCCGCTTTCGGAAGCGCTTTCCCTGCCCTGGAATTTTTAACCGCAGATAACTCGGATGAACGCAGATGAAGGGAGGGAGAAGCGACTGCTCGTAGATGATTTTCCTCCTTCCGGTATCTGCGCCAATCTGCGTCATCTGCGGTTAAAAAGTTCTCTTCTGTGGGATGGCTGTGACAGCTTTTGTGAATCCGGACCTCCGCGCCAAGGGCGCAACCAGTCATCAGCCCACGGCAACGTGTTTCAGAAATTGACTCGGGAGCGAGCGGAATGCAGGGGGACAGGGTGACAGGGATTGGATCGTCCTCGTCCTCCTCCTCGTCCTCGTCCTCGGTTTTCTGAACTTTCGAGGACGAGGACGAGTGAGGGCGACCCATCATCCACCGGCCGACCTATACCAGCCCAATTTCTGCGGCGACATGTTCAGGGTGATTTGTTTGATCTCCATATACGCGTCCAGCCCGAAGGTCCCGAGCTCGCGTCCTATCCCGCTTTGTTTGTATCCGCCCCATGGGGCCTCGACAAATGTCGGGTGATAAGCGTTGCACCATGTGATCCCCGCCCTAAGTCGCCGGAGCACACGCATCCCTTTGCCGACATCGCCCGTGAAAACGCCGCCGGCCAGGCCATAATCACTGTCATTGGCCAGTTGAATGGCTTCTTCCTCGCCATCAAACAATTGGACCACCAGGACCGGCCCAAATATCTCTTCCTTTACAATCCGCATCTTGGGATCGGTCTGCACAAAAATGGTGGGCTCAACGAAATTGCCTTTTGCCAGGGCCGGGTCCGCAACCCGATGGCCCCCGGTAAGTAGTTGCGCCCCTTCCTTTAGGCCAACATCGATGTAATCGAGCACCCGTCCCATGTGTTGGCGCGTGACCAATGGCCCCATCTCAGTGGCCGGATCCATTCCGTCGCCCACTTTGATTTTCGAGGAAGCTTCGGCAAGACGAGGCAGGAACTTGTCCGCGAGTTTTTTATCAAGAAGGAGCCGTGAACCGGCACTACAGACCTGGCCCTGGCCCACAAATATCCCGAACATCGCGTATTCGAGAGCCACATCAAAATCCGCATCGGCGAAAACGATATTGGGCGACTTGCCTCCGAGTTCCAGGGTTACCTTTTTAATATTGGAAGTCGCATCCTGCATGATCTTGCGGCCTGTCACTGTTCCCCCAGTAAACGCGATCTTATCCACACGCATACTCGCCGCCAATGTATGGCCCACGTCGGGGCCGGGTCCCATCAGTAACTGGACGACTCCGGTCGGGAACCCGCATTCTTCAATCAACTCGAACAGACGGATCGCGCTGAGCGGAGTCGATTCGGCGACTTTGAGTATGCAGCAATTGCCTGCCGCCAGTCCCGGAGCAAGCTTCCATGCAGCCATTAACAGTGGATAATTCCACGGGATGATCTGGCCACAAACGCCGATCGGTTCGCGCACCACCATGCTCTGCATCGTAGGGTCTGGGACATCAAATGTCTGACCCGTCGGCTTGGTAACGAGTCCCGCATAATAGCGAAACGTATTGGCCGTGTCCGCGACATCAAACCTGGCCTCGCGCAATGGTTTCCCGTTGTTGCGAGTCTCCATCCCGGCCAGTTCATCGGTATGGGCATCGATTTTTTCCGCCAGCTTGAAGAGTAACCCGGCCCGTTCCGTCGCCATCATTCGCGGCCACGGCCCCTCATCAAACGCCTTGCGCGCATGATCAATTGCCCGTTCCGCATCGACCGCCCCGCCCTCCGTGACCACCCCAATGACTTCGTTGTTTGCTGGGTTAAGGATCTCGCGGGTCAATCCAGACGCCGCCTCCACCCAGTCCCCGCCGATAAACATGCGCCCGGTCTTCATACCGATAGTCTCGCGCACCTCTGAATTCGCGCAAGCACAGCTTCGCCGACCGGAGGGCTGAACCCACCGAAGACCGAAGGGGAAATTTAA
>JAYUPM010000076.1:0-2031 GCA_043760145.1 Spartobacteria bacterium | reverse complement strand
AGATTCTCGCAGATGACCGCAGATACTAAGCCCCGGAAGCGGACGTCATCAGGATTCGAGTGTTTTGAACGCCAGCCTTGCCCGATCTTCATCTGAGGTAATCTGCGGTAATCTGCGTAATCCGTGGAAAAATGTGAGGTGTCACTTTCCGGGGTCGCCGGCAAAAACTCGCAATCGACCTCCTGTGAAAACCACCCGCAAACCCTTATAGAATCGAGACTCCCGCCCCATTTTTTCCACCCTGTGGGATGCTAGTGTTTTCATTTTTCAATTGCCCGCTCCCTTCCCTTGGAAAAACTGGGAGCGGCGGCTTCCAGCCGCTGGAAAACGTGGACGGCTGGAAGCCTTCCCTCCTTGGAAAAACATGGAGCGGCGGGAGTATGAACGTGCTTTTTTCTCCGATATTCACCCCTGGCTTACGCTGAACCCACCTCACTCTGCGTCTCTGCGTTAAAATTCCCCCTCCTGAAACTCTGCGTTAAGTTCCCGGGAAGGGCGGGAGCGGAGTAACAAGGTTGCCGGGGAGTGGCCATGCGCGTTCCTGGATGCGCGGGGCAAGGTGCTTTGAGTTACGGTAACCCATGGTGATCATTTCGATCTTGGCATCGAGGTTATCGACGTAATGGAGCGCCCATGCTTCCGGGGTCTTGGGTTGGACCGGTGAACCGAACTGTAACTCCCCG
The DNA here is from genome assembly GCA_043760145.1 of Spartobacteria bacterium. GTDB lineage: Bacteria > Verrucomicrobiota > Verrucomicrobiia > Chthoniobacterales > Chthoniobacteraceae > CAIURC01. The sequence continues at coordinate 1,348 of JAYUPM010000076.1, read as the reverse complement.
TGATGGGACGCAATCAAGTGGAGTAAGTGGAGCCGGACATCTTCGCTCGGTGGCTGCATCGCGCTCCACGACCCGGCGACCTCTGTGGCGAGCAGTTTGCGCCAGAGGGCGTTGATCAATTCGATCCCGATTGTGATGTGTCCAAGTAACTCGCCCCGTTCATCGAATCCCATCTGGAATCCGTCTGCCGGCAACGCGTTTTCCCAGAGCTTCCCGGAATCGTGGAATATAACTCCCGCGATAAGCAGATCCCGGTTGAGCTGCGGATAAGCGGTCGCAATGGCAAGGGTGGTCCGGAGCATCTGCGCCACATGTTCGACAAGGCCGCCCCGTCGCGCATGATGATTGACCCGGGCTGCCGCCGCCCGCCGGTAACGTTCCCCGTAATCATGAAACAGCATGTCCACCAGACACCGCAAACGCGGATCGGTGATCTGTGCGGCGGAACTGACAAGGTAATCGAAATCGGCCTTCTGTCTTTCGCGCAAAGCCGGAGGGCCGCCCAGGAGTATGTCGCGTTCCCCGGCATCCAACTCACGACAACTCCACCTTTTTGATTCCACCCCGAACCCAGTCCCATGAGTAAACTCGCCACTGACCTCAACGAAAACGCCGGCACTCAATTTTTCGCAAAAAGCGAAAGTCGGGGTATCGCTCCATGCGCGCAAAAGTAACCTGGCCTCGGCATCGGCGAGGGCGACTTCAAAGAACGGTTTGCCCTCGCGCGTTTCCTTTCGGTGAATAGCTTCTACCTGGGCGTGGATAGCGGCTTCCACCCGGCCTTCAAGGGTGGCGCGTTTGAGAGAAGTGATGTCCATTGGGATAAGTCCTATAAGTCGAATATGCCCCATATCCCGCGTAATCAAGCAACGAGCCGCCCCCGAGGTTTTTCTTATAGAACCAGCTCGCTGCTTTTTCCTCGGGAATCGGGACGGATTCGACCTTGTCAGCGCGATGAAAAAGAGGGCCGAGGTTGCCGCCATAATGATGGAATTCAACGACCTCGCCGATGGCTCCCTGGTCGATGAGGCGTTTGGCGGTGATATAAGATGGATACCAACGAGTGGGCCAATTGATGGCCAGGATTTTTCCTGAAGCCTGTTGCGCGACGATCTCCGCATGGGGATTTGTGATTGGGATTAACCGCAGAGAACGCAAAGAGCGCAGAGCCCCGGGGAATTCAAGAATCTATGCGTTCTTTGCGGTTACCCATTGCCGGGAACGGGGCCGGGGGGGATAGAGTAACCATGTGAAAATGTATTTCGTCGATGCTGAACAAGGCGAGGAAGAGTTCTTTCTCCAGCACCTGGACGGTCATGATGTCCGATTTGTTCCCAATCTCGGGGAT
>JAYUPM010000075.1:0-2035 GCA_043760145.1 Spartobacteria bacterium | reverse complement strand
TCCAGCACTTGCGCAGGAGCATGGTCTGTTCGCCTTCGATTTTGGCGTTTTGCCAATAAAGGAATTTCATGGCCAGGTCTTCATAACTGATATCCGTGTCGCGGATACGGTCATCGAACCGGGCCGGGCTTACCTTCTCGGTCCCGTCGCGGGTGACTTCTTCGAGCCGGGAATCTTTTTCCAGGAGCCGGAGTTGAATCGTTTGGGGCGGTTCACTGAACTGATAGCGAATCGTGCTGCCACTGATGGCGAGCCGGAATGGGAATACTTTAGGCCCGTTGCGCAGTTGGCCCCGAAAGGTTTGATTCTGGGAGACTTGGGCCATTCGAACGCCCCGCAGGATTTCATGGGCTTCGGGTTCCAATCCCAAGGCTGTGACTCCGCTGAGCGCAATGGTGGCGAGAATAAATAAACGTGTCTTTACAGGCGCTTTCATGGTCATAACCTTCGGCACCCTCTTCCATGACCGAATGGACCAAAAGCTTCTTTTTCTCATTAACCGGGAGTGGACCCACCCCTTGCTCGACCGGTTCATGGCGATCGTTTCGAGTTTCGATCTATGGACCGTTCCGCTGATTGTCCTGGTGATATTCCTCCTCAAACGCGGCGGCTTTACAGGGCGGGCGATGGTCCTAACAGCGCTCCTTGTCGTGGCAATCAATGATGGCCTGGTATCGCGGACACTCAAACATCTGGTGGATCGGCCCCGCCCGCATCAGGCTCTGAGCGATGTGCGACAGGTCGAACTGGCCAAGGCCCGGCCACGGCTGCTGGCTCTATCCAAACCGATGGTCGTGAAAATGTCCCGCTCCAGTCTCAAGGATGTCGAAGGGCGCTCCTTTCCTTCGTCCCACACCATCAACACCATCTCCGTTGCATTGGTCGCCATCGCCTTTTATCGGCGCGCTCTTTGGGTGCTTCTGCCCGCTTTGCTGGTCGCGTATTCCAGGGTTTATACAGGCTCGCATTGGCCCAGTGATGTCCTCACATCCCTCTTTCTAGGGCTCGGCGTGACTTGTTTATGGCTCGCCTTTTTTGAAGCCGCATGGCGCAGGTTCGGCCCTAAATTGATGCCGCAATCTTTCGCCGCCCATCCCACTCTCTTTCACAAATGACGCCACGCCGGCTCTTATTTCTATTCCTCGCCATCCTTACCGGGATGCGGCTGTTCATGATCGCCCAGCCCGAGCTCACGCCCGATGAGGCCTATTACCATCTCTGGAGCGAGCGCATCGATTATTGCTACTACAGCAAAGGGCCCGGCGTTGCCGCCACCATCTGGCTCGGCACCCACATCTTCGGCGCCAACGAATTCGGGGTCCGCTTTTTTAGCCCGCTGCTGGCATTGGGCACATCGCTTCTGATGTTCCGCCTGGCCCGCCGACTTTATGGGGAGCCGATCGCGATCTGGACCGTGCTGATGATCAATGTCGTCCCGATCTTTAATGCCGGTAGCCTCCTGATGACCATCGATGCGCTCTCCATCTTTTTCTGGACCGCCGCACTTTACACCTTCTGGCGCGCCCTCGAACTAAGTCCTCACTTCAGCCGATGGTGGCCGTTTACCGGGGCGCTGATCGGCATCGGGTTCCTCTGCAAATACACCAATGCCATGGAACTCCTTTCCATTGCCCTTCTCCTTTTGTTGACCGCCAAGTATCGCCGCGAATTGGCCCGGCCCGGTTTTTATTGGATGCTCGCTGCCTTCCTTCCTTTCACGCTGCCGCCCATTATTTGGAATGCCCGGCATGATTGGATTACGCTCTCACATCTCAGTGCGCGGGGCGGCCTTCAGAAAGCTTTCAGTCTCAATGTCGGGGAGTTGCTTACATTTTTCATCCAACATTTTGGCGCGTATTCACCGCTTATTTTTGCCGCCATGATCGTTGGGCTGATCTGGGCTCTTCCCCAGTGCCGCCACCATTTCAAGCCGCGCTTCCTGATGGCGTTCACTCTCCCGCTTTGGGGGCTTTATTTGTGGCTCTCTCTCAAGCAATCAGGCGAAGCTAATTGGACCGCGCCAGCAATGGTGACA
>JAYUPM010000074.1:0-2038 GCA_043760145.1 Spartobacteria bacterium | reverse complement strand
AAAAAGCCGGGCAAAAACTCATTGTCAGCGGTTGCATGGCCCAGCGTTTTTCCAAGGAACTCGCCAGCGATCTTCCCGAGGTGGACGCGTTCATCGGGCTCGATCAGGTCGCCGGGGCCGGGGGCATCGTCGCGCAGGTCCTCAACCGATCCAGCCCCACTGTGGAAGAGGCTGCGTTGCTCGACGAAAAATGGGAGCCGCTCAATTTCGTGACCCGCAAACCGGTCTACATTCCCGATTACGATACGCCCCGTTTTCGCCTGACTCCGTCCCACACCGCATTCACCAAAATCGCGGAGGGATGCAATCATCCGTGCAGCTTTTGCGTGATCCCGCAGATGCGCGGCAAACACCGTTCCCGCACAATCGAAAGTGTTGTCGCGGAGGTCCGCAATCTGGTGGCTGAAGGGGTCAAGGAAATCAATCTGATCAGCCAGGACACGACTTACTTCGGAATGGATCTCTGGGACGAAAAAGCGGGCCCGCGCGCGCTTGTCGATTCGTCCCGGGGCCCGACCCTCACCAAACTCCTGCGCGAGCTCAACAAGATTGAAGGCGAGTTCTGGATCCGGCTCCTTTACACACACCCGGCCCATTGGAGCGATGAGCTCATTACTTGCATCGCCGAGTGCGAGAAGGTCGCCCGATACATCGATATGCCGCTCCAGCATATTCACCCGCGCATGCTCGAATTGATGCGCCGCGAAACCTCCAGCGAACATATCGAGTCGCTGATTGCCCGGATCCGCGCCGGCATCCCGGGGATCGTGATCCGGACCACATTCATCGTCGGATTTCCGGGCGAGACCGAAGAGGAATTTGAATACCTCCTCGATTTCATCAAGCGCACCCGATTTGAGCGGCTCGGCGTTTTCACTTACTCACAGGAGGAAGGTTCACGCGCCGCGAAAATGGAGGGGCAGCTTTCCCCAAAGGTCAAAAGCGCCCGCTACAAACAGGCGATGAAGCTCCAGCAACGCATTGCCCGGGAGATCTCCGAAGCGCATGTGGGCAAACGCTTGCGGGCGCTGGTCGATCAGCCGCTGGTGGCCCGAGCCACTCCCGATGCCCCCGATATCGATGGCCGGATCCTATTAAGCAAGCCGGCCCCAGTCGGCACCTTCATCGACGTCGAGATAACCGGCACCCAAGTCTATGATTTGTTGGGCACCCCTTTGCTGTAGCCGCGCATCGCCTTTCCTCTCACTCTCACTCAAAAGCAAAACGGCATCGGACCGATCAGTCGGATCCGACCGATCGGTCCGATCCGGATTCCCCCGCCAGGGTCGCCCAGCGCGGCGACTCAACCACCTCCACCTTCTCCCCCGGCTTGCGCACAATATATGCCGCCGTGCCGGGATGTTGCGCAATCAAGCGCAACCCGCGCTCGGGGCCCAACACGGCAAGTGTCGTTTCCAGGCTGTCGGTAATGGCGCAAGTCGGCCCCAGAACAGTGACAAGAGTGTGATCCGTTAGCCCGATGCCGGTCCGCGGATCGATAATATGCGAATATCGCACCCCATTGATGACCACGTGCTGGAAAGTATCGCCCGCCGTCGAGACCGCGGAGTTTGAGAGCCAGACATGACGGGCAATCGGCGCCCCCGGCGTATCAAGGGCCGCGACTTCAACTCGCCATCCGCGCTTTCCGGGCGGCGGATTGCTCGCCCCAATATCTCCACTGGCAGCAGCCAACGCGCTCGTGATCCCATTTTCTTTCAACACCGCCAGCGCCGCATCCACCGCCACCCCTTTGGCGATCCCACCCAGATCGAGCCGCATCTCGCCTCGCCTGAGCTCCACTGTTTTTTTCTCCGGATCGAAACGCAGCTTGCGATAGCCAACGCGCTGCCGCGCTTCCTCCAGTTCCGCCGTGGCAGGCAGTTCGCGTTTGCGCCGGGCCCGCCGCCAAAGATTTACCAATGGCCCGACCGTCACATCGAACGCGCCACCGCTTTGCTCCGACATTTTCCGTGAATCATCAAGAATCCGCCAAAGCCTGTCGCTCACCGGGATTGGGCGACCCGGTGCCGAGTGC
>JAYUPM010000073.1:0-4946 GCA_043760145.1 Spartobacteria bacterium | reverse complement strand
GGTTCAAACTCCGGATCTTTTTAACCGCAGATGGCGCAGATTCTCGCAGATGACCGCAGATACTAAGCCCGGAAGCGGACGTCATCAGGATTCGAGCGTTTTGAACGCCAGCTTTGCCCGATCTTCATCTGAGAAATCTGCGGTTAAAAAGATCCGGAGTTTGAACCGCAGATTTCTCAGAGGGACGCAGATAAAGGGAGGGAGACGCGGCTGCTCGTGGATGATTTTCCTCTTTCCGGTATCTGCGCTAATCTGCGTCATCTGCGGTTAAAAAGATCCGGATTTTGAACCGCAGATTTCGCAGAGGGACGCAGATAAAGGGAGGGAGAGGCGACTGCACGTAGACAATTCTCCCCTTGCGGGTGGGGCCGGGTCCGCCCAAGCTTGTTGGAGCCAGTGACAGATGATCGCTGTGCCGGTTTTCCGGTGCAGAGGAAAGTCCGAACACCTTCCGACAGTATGCCGCGTAGAACACGCGGGCGCGTTGGGCGAAAGCCCGGCGTGACGGAAAGTGTCACAGAAAAAAAACCGCCCGGGTTCCCGCAAGGGGATTTGGGTAAGGGTGAAAAGGCGGGGTAAGAGCCCACCGCCCGAGGCGCAAGCTTCGGGGCACGAAAAACCCCATGCGGTGCAAGACATAACAGGGAGCAGTGGCCGTCGGACCCGTTTCGTGCTTGGGACTTCGGTTCCGGGTGCGAGGCAGCTTCCGGGTATTAGTCGCCCCTCGCGCAAGCGAGGCGGGTTGCCTTTCGACGCAAGTTGGGAGGCGGCTTGAGAGAAATGATCATCGAATCCATGCGTAAGCTTGGAGGAACAAAATTCGGCTTACCGTCACTGGCACGGGGCGCTTTCCGCAAGGGGGGCGCCCCTGCTTTTTGCCAAGTGCCAAGGCGCAGTCACTGATCACTGTTCCCCGACCAGCGCTCTCTTCGCAATCTTTCCGATCGAGCGCATCGCAAAAAATGCGGCGGTCAATCCCACGCCGAGCATCACGTATTCAAAAGGATGCCGGACACGCCCGGTGCCGAGTGCGGCGGCGAGTCCTTCCTGGGCGGAAGCGCCGAGCCACACAAAAAAAAGGTTGCCCGGTATAATGGCCACAATCGTGGCTAGGAAATACGGCCAGAACGCGATGGCGGTAAGCCCGTAAGCGTAATTGGCAAACCCAAATGGAATCGGACAACAGCGCAGGAGCGCAATGATCCGCCACCCTTCCCGCCCAATCGCTGCATCGATGATCTGGAACTTTGCGTTCCTCGCGATTTGCCGGCTCACCACTCCGCGGGCGAGGTAACGGGAGATGAGAAAATTGATGGCCGCACCTGCGCCCGTTCCCAATGTAATGGCGATAAACCCGCCCCGGACCCCGAAGATAAAGCCGCCGGCGATGGCCACCGGGAGGAGCGGGGCCAGGACGATCTGCACGACGACGATCAGGCCCGCATACGCCAGCACGCCCACCCATCCGAGCTCCTGGAAGAATTTTTGCGAAGCGGCAAGCCAATCAATAAACGCGGACATGAGCCGCCTTTCTTGCCATAAATCCGACGTAATGCAATCGCTTCGCCCTTGAGTGAGGCGTGGTTAGTTCGGCAGCCCTAGGCGATGGCGAATTTCCGCTGGATCTTGTCGTAGTCCAAGAACAGCGACTACGACAAGGTATTGACCGTGATTCTGATAGAAAACGCCGTGTTGAAAACGACGCAGTAGCAACCGGCGAAATTCATTGCCAAAAAAGGGTGCGGATTCTGGAAGTTGGCCGATTTGAGCCAACCCAGCTCGAAAGGCATTTTCGAATCGATCGCCCAACCCGGGAGACAAACTCTCGTAATAGGTCCACGACAACCACAGATCGTTTTCCGCTCCCGCCAGAATTACAATTTCCACGCCTTTTTCCGCTCTGCAAGACGGGCAAATACTGCATCCACCGGACTCGCCTGCGATGAATCTGCGAGATATTGGTTAAACCGCTGCTCGAGCAACTCCACGATTTTGGGGTCGGCTGGCACGCTCTCGACCTGCTGCGCCAATTCAAGCCAGAGCTCATCGATAAGGAGCCATTTCTCTTCCGGCGCAAGGGATTGGACGGCAGGGAGTCTTTCAAGCAACATGGCGAAAATGTAGCTGCGTATCCCAAGAGTCGCAAGCCGCCATCTGGGTCCCAGCAGGTTTGCTGGCATTGGCCGCCACGCCATTTTTTTTGGCAAGCCGCTGGTCAAGCACGCGCTCCTCTTTCAGGATGGCGGCTGGATGCATGCAGACTCTTAATATCCAGAATCGCCAGCGCTCGGTGAAATTCGATCTCGCATGGCTGCGCCGCCTCGGGCCGCTGGCATTGGAAGCGTGCCTCATGGAGAGTGCCGATGGAAAATTTGCGCTCCAGAAATTGCCGGAAATCGAGGTCGCGATTGTGTCGGATCAAGTCATTGCGCAGGTGCACCAGGAGTTCATGTCGATTGCGGGGCCCACTGATGTGATTACCTTTGCGCATGGGGAAATTGTCATCAGCGCGCCGACCGCACAACGGAATGCGGCGCTCTATAATCAGAGCATCGAGAATGAATTGGCGCTTTACACCATCCACGGGTTCCTTCACCTCAATGGTTTCGAGGATGCCACTTCGCGGGATGCCGCTCGAATGGGCAAAGTCCAGGAGCGCATTTTAAAGAAGTGTCTCGCCTTAACCTCACCCCCCCACTGACCCATGTGCTCCCCACGCGTTCTCGTTCTGGTAGTCGGATCCCTGTTGGCCCCCGTCCTTTTGGCGCAGCAGGATGCGCCGCCTGTGGATATCAATCAACTGGGCCAGGCGTTGAAAGCACTCAGGGAGCAGCAGGCGCTGCAGGTCAACAGCATCAAGATGAAGGCCATCCAGGACGCCCAGGCGGCGTCGGCCAGCGGGGCGGCGGCAATCAATGCGTGGGAGGAAGCCGTTCGCATGGTTCAGTTCGAAGGCGCAACCCGTGAGGGAGCGCAGTTCCGGGAGTGGAAGGCCAAAGAGGGGGCCGCGTTTAATGAGAAAGAAGTCCAGAATGCGGCCCGCCTTTATTTTGTGTGGCTTACGCTGACGCTCCAGCGCTCGGCGGGAGTCTCGACGAAGGAACTGCTTCCAAAAATCATTCAATATACGAAGGAAGTGACTGCGGATAAAATGGCGATTGAGGCGATGAAGGAGCGAATTAAACACGAGACGGAGCTGGTGGAAAAGCGACCGGGGATGGTGGTAAAAGAGAAACGAAAAGAAGAGAGCCCCATCGTAGACGCTCACAACGCCATCCTTAATATGGAGCTGGGCGGGAGCGCTCCGGCCAAGTCGCTGAAGGTTTCCGAGTTTGTGGCCATGAAAAACTGGGAGAGTTCCCCATCCGACGTGGACGGGATATTTGAGAAAATCATCCTCCCTGAACTGCGCGCGGCAAAAGATCCGCGTGTGCTCGAATATTGGGACATGAAGCTCAAGCGGGAAGGGGAGGCGGCTGTTAAGACAAATCTCGCATTCGAGGCCGAAAAATTCAGCCAGGTCCGCCGGCCGGAGCTGATGTGGATGCGAGCCCAGGATCAGTTTGTGATCGGCCAGAGAAACAAGGGACTTGGAGATATGTTTTCGGTCATCAAAGCTTACCCCGCGCACCCGATGGCCGCGGGTTGGACGACCAAACTTGAGGAACTCCTGACTGCTGCCCCCGCTGGAGGTGCCCCAACTATTCCTGCTGGCAGAGTCCCCGGAACCCGTTAAATTTTGGAGTATGCCGGAACCCATTCTTGAGGACGAAATCAAGACCGAGGACGCGGTGGGTGTGCCATGGAACGTGGTGGCCCACAATGACCCGGTAAACCTGATGATCTATGTGACCCGGGTTTTTCAGACCGTCTTCGGTTACTCAAAGGAGCGGGCCGAGCGGCACATGCTTGAGGTCCATCAAAAGGGGCGCTCGATCGTCTGGAGCGGGTTGAGGGAACCGGCGGAGGTTTATGTGCAGCAACTCCATAGCCATCTCCTGCTGGCCACGCTTGAGAAAAACTCCTGAGCCGCGTGAATATCTACCGCATGGATAACCAAACGGTCGCGTTGACCGAGCTCGATCTTTTCTGTTGCGAACTGCTCCATCAAATTGTCTCGAGCGCAAGCAGTGAGGATCCGGCAGTGGAAGAACGGCTTTTCAGTTCGCCGACCGGGGGCCGGGATGGGAGCTTTGAAAAAGATTGGCGCGAGTATGTGGAACCCGATCTGCGCCGGATTTTTCAAACCCACCTTGAAGTGGTCGCAGGTGATCTCGAGAATTTCCCGCCCGAAGAGGCCCAAGGCGACTGCACCCTGCACATTCCGTTCACGCATCTGGAGGCGTGGATTCATAGTCTCAATCAGGCGCGCCTCGCGCTGGTGGCTGAGCACAACATAACGGGGCGGGAATTAATGAGAGCGCGGATCCGCACCGGTGATCGCCGTTCGATCGCGCTCGCTCAGCTCCGATTTTACGAATTCATACTCGCATATTTCCTGTTCGAAGTGGACGGGCTCGCCTGAACTCTATGTGGCAGCGGCTTCCCGCCGCTTTCTATTAATCTCCCCCAAAAAAAACCGCCAACGCCTTGAAAGAATCCCTTGCGCCATGACCTTCGGTTGGTAAACTCTCCGCCTTCTAAAAAGCTCGGGTGGTGGAATGGCAGACACGTACGTTTGAGGGGCGTATGGCGCAAGCCGTGCGGGTTCAAGTCCCGCTCCGAGCACTTTTTCCCAATCGACCGGGAACCCTTTCTGGCAAAGGAAAGGACGCCATTCAAGTCGTCGAAAAAATCCCGTTTTTGAAAAGTTCATGACGGTTTCATGACACTCAAACTTTCCTCTCGCCACCCCCCCGGCCCCGGGTCCTACCGCATCCAAGCGGTTGCCACCTCTTAGTTTTCGTCACCCCTAGAGTTTTGGGCTCGCGCTCTTGCTGGTGCCT
>JAYUPM010000072.1:0-2052 GCA_043760145.1 Spartobacteria bacterium | reverse complement strand
GTTGACCTGGAGCGACACGTCTTCAAAGAGTAGACGGCCGCCAAAAGATTTACTGACTTGAGAAACTGTGAGCATCGAAGCCGGGCAGTCTTTCCATCTTCGGCGTTCGCGCAAGTGCTCAATGCAGATCCTGCGGAACAATGCCCCACGGATGATTGCCCGCGGAACACACGGAATCACACGGAAACGACCCGCATCAATTGACCAAAACCCTTCCGTGTCCTCAGTGTATTCCGGTGCGCCAAACCTTTCCGGGGTAATTACTTTGGGCGGCCAAATGCGACCGCTTGAAATGTCGGGCCCGGGGAAAGTGGGACCCGCTTCCACTCAATAAAATCGCGGGAGGAAAGAAGATGCCCATCCCATGCGAAGCCGATACCCAGTGGGTGCCCGGGCTCACGGCCCCAACCAATAGAACCAGGGATGTGACTCTTCTCCCGGCTCCAGGTGATTGCGTCCGAAGAACTCCAGGTCGATGCCGCGCCCGTCGCAATAAAACGGGTTCCGGTCCAGGTCACATGCGAGAAGTTTGCGTCGGGCTCACTGGCGCGGCGCTGCCAGTTCTGGCCATCATGCGAACTTTCGATCAAGCCATCGGGCCCGACGACAACGAAATGTCCCGAGCCGTAAGCGATATCCGAAGCAGGGGCCGAATCCACGGCTATCGATTGCAGCGATATGCCGTCCTCCGTCGCGGCGCGCCAGCTCACCCGTCTCCCCAACACCGCATGATCGACATCCCCAATAATCACGAAGCGTGAACCTCCCTCGCCATTCCCAAAAGCACTGCGCCGGGCGCGAATGGATCCGGGTATCGGAAGTTTCGCCCCGGGTGTGAACTGCTCACCATCGGTGGAAACGAGCAGTTGCGAGTCGTGCCCGGCGACCATTCGATTTGGGACGGTGCCGCCACCGAAAGCGATCGTGGCGACGCGCCCTTTCCAGTCACCGAGACTCTTCCACGTTATTCCGTCCTGGCTGCTTAGAATGTGACCGACCCGCGCTCCGCCGCCAACCGCGATGAACCGATCAAACCCGAACGCGATATTGAAAAGGACATTGTCGTCGTCCTTGGATTCATCAGACCAACGCTGGTCATTCTCCCAATGGGCGCCATCGGTCGAAGAGATCCGGCGTCCACCATAACCGACCGCCACGAACAGCCCATCGGAGGCGTTGGTCACAGAGACCAGGATTGGAAGAACCAGCGCAAAGCAAAGGAATACGAGGAGCGGAAGTTTAACCCGGAGCCGCTGAACCGCAGAGTGTTGGGGGTCCATTGAACCGTCACTATAAACTGGCCACGTATTGCGCCAAGTCCCGGATTTCGCTTTTGGTCAGCAGCCAGCCCATGTTCGGCGGCATCCCGGACGGAGCGATTTCGCGCGACTTGATTTCGGATTTTTAGGGCAAAAATCGGATCGCGGATACTTTTTTCTCGCGGAGGGTGGATGGAAATGCCTCAGCGGGATTTTATTTGGGTCAAGCGGGTTGAAATAGAGCGGAAAAGGTTCCGGATTTGCCAGCGATTTCAAAAGCGGTGTCGCGCTTTAGCGCTTTGGTCTTTTCTTGCCCTTCCCGCTCCAACCTCGTCCTCAAGTGCGACAGAAACGGCAACCCCGACAAGTCTATTGCCCTTCCTCAAATCACGATATACCCGTCAAAATTCCGCGCACATTGTCGGCTTTCGGACCGGAGCATTGACTCGCCGCCCGACAACGCGATAAATCGCAATCCATGGCTCCTGCCAATCCACAAACCCCCGATAGGATCTCGGGGACACGTTCGGCCCCCTTGGACTTGCTTCGCGCTCTGGCCATCCTCCTCGTGCTTGCCCGTCACGCGCCAAATGTCCCGGCCGGTGAAGCGCCGCCCGTCGTAATCTGGGTGCTGAATGTTTTTCGGATGGGTGGTTGGGTGGGCGTGGATCTTTTTTTTGTCCTAAGCGGGTTTTTGGTCTCCAGCCTTCTTTTTCGAGAATACGCGCAGTCCGGCAGAATCCGGGTGGGGCGGTTTCTGGTCCGGCGAGCGTTTCGGATATACCCGGCTTTT
>JAYUPM010000071.1:0-4998 GCA_043760145.1 Spartobacteria bacterium | reverse complement strand
GAGCACTCCGGTATCCAGCGAATGGAGACTATCGATGCGCCTTTCGATCCCGTCTGCATGGTGGCTGTCGCTTTGACCCCCACCAACGAGCGGCCCGCCAATTTCGTCGTCGAGGAAGTTTCACCCGGATACCGCTGGGGCGAGGAAATCTTGCGTCCGGCGGAAGTAAAAATCAGCAAACCCAAATAGCGTTACATGAGAGAAATTATAGTTGGCATCGACCTTGGCACCACAAATTCAGCAATCGCCTATGTCAACGGGGGCGTCCCGGAGATCATCCCGATTGACGGACAGCCGACGATGCCCTCGTGCGTTGGGATCGACCCCGGCGGCAAATTGATCGTCGGCCAGGCCGCCCGCAACATGCTCATCGCGGCACCCGAATCGACCGTGCTTTCCATCAAGCGCCAGATGGGCGAACCGGGCAAGGTCACGCTGGCGGACAAGGAATTCAGTCCGGAGGAGATCTCTTCGTTTATCCTGCGCAAGCTCAAGGAGGAGGCGGAGAAATTTCTCGGACAACCCGTGCGCAAAGCGGTGATCACCGTGCCTGCCTTTTTCGATGCAAGCCAGCGCAAGGCCACTCAGAACGCCGGGGCACTGGCCGACCTGGAAGTGGTTCGCATCATCAATGAACCGACCGCTGCGGCGCTCGCCTATGAAGCCGGACATTCCGACAACGAAAAACTCCTCGTCTACGATTTGGGCGGTGGCACTTTCGATGTCTCCGTCGTGGTGATTGAAAATGGCGTGGTCGAAGTCCTCTCCAGTCACGGCGACACCCATCTTGGCGGCGACGATTTCGATCAGCTCCTGGTTCAGCGCGTGGTCGATGAGTTTCACGCCCGGCACAAAATCTTCCTTAACAAAGACCCAAAGGCGATGCGCCGCCTCAAGCTCATCCTCGAACGGGCCAAGTGCACATTGAGCGATGAGCCTTTCGTTCAAATTCGCGAGGATTACATCCATGGCGACCTCCATTTGGAGATGGAAATCCAGCGCTCGGAATTTGAGGAGATGATCGAGCCGTATCTCAGGAAGACCCTCGATTGCATCCAGCAAAGCCTTCAGGACGCGCGTCTGCTGCCGGGCGATATCGCCAAAGTGATGTTGGTGGGCGGCGCCACGCGCACTCCGCTTGTGCACCGGCTCATCGAAGAGAATCTCAATATTGTGCCGCGCTGGGAGATCAATCCCGATCTCATCGTGGCGCTCGGAGCGAGTATTTCCGCAGCCGGGATGGCCGGAGAAAAAAGTCAGGCGATTCTCGTGGATATCACCGCGCATTCCTTCGGGATTGAAGCGCTCGCAATGACCTTTGACGGAGAACACCTCGTCAACAGATCCATCATTCACCGCGGCACGCCGCTTCCGGTCAGCAAGTCGGAGGTTTTCTACACCGTTTACGACAATCAGCCCAAGGTCGAGATCAGGGTATTTGAAGGCGAAGCTCCGATCCCGGAACGAAACCAACTCGTCGGCCAATTCAGTGTGGAAGGCCTCAGCAACGCCCCGCACGGCAATCCCCTTGTCGTCATGTTGAACCTCGATCTCAACGGGATGCTCACCGTGACCGCCACGGAGCGGACGACCGGCATGAAGAAGAGTGTGACGCTCGACACGCACGGCGCCAAAACCAGCTTCGACATGGACGCGGCTCGCGGAAACATTGCGGCGCTCGTCGACCAAATCGATCCCGGGGAGATCATGGAATCCGCAGATATCAAGGAGATAGAGATCGACCCCGGCACCCTTCTGGTTTCGGCCAAGGACCTGCGCAAACGTGCGGAGTCCTTGCTCAAAGCCGGTGCCACCGAAGAGGATGCCACCGAAATCCACGAGCTCTTGCGCAAGAGCTCCGAAGCGGTCATGGCGCGCGATCTCGAAAGCCTGGAGATCCTCAACGAATCGCTCAGCGACATCGTCTTCTACCTGGAAGATTAGGCATCACTGAACGGCACCCGCACCCGTTTGTTTTCATGGAAATCCCCTGCCCATCCTGCGCAAAGCTCAGCGAGTCGACTCCCTGCCCGCGGTGCGGCTGTGAACTCACGGCGCTTTTCGAGATCCGCGGCGCGGCCGATAACGCGCTGGCCAGGGCTGCGCAAAGTCTCCGCTTGGGCAAAGCTGCCGACGCGCTTGCGCATGCCATCCAATCCTGGGCGCTCCGTCATGGAACTGAGGCTGCCCGCATCGCTTTTCTGGCTTGCATCGCGACGCGGGATTTTCCTGCCGCCCTGACCTGGCGAAGTCGGGCCGACGATCGATCCAAACCCTGAACATTGTATCGGCAAAGAATGCAGAGATTTTAGGAGCGGAAATTAACGCGAAGGCGCAGAGACGCAGAGATTTGGGAAGGAAGAAACTCGGCCGAACCCCGCTTGTATCGGTGGGATGATTGATATGGAACTTGCAACGGTTCGCGAGAATCCCGGGGAAATCACTTATCCACATCTGGCAATTCTCTGCGCCTCTGCGTCTCTGCGTTAAATTCTTTCCGACCTTTGCGCCCTCTGCGTTGCGCGCGGAAAAAGTGCTCGGAGCGGGACTTGAAACTGCACGATACGCCCTGGAACCCTGATGAATACAAGGATTCATGTTGCCAGAAATTGCAATTTGACGCTAGTTTGCTGTCATGACTGTCATGAAATCAAGCCGTGCGGGTCAAAAACCTGCACCCGTAATCGTTAAGCGTGGGAATACTTCCGTTAAGATTTATCGCGGCATGAGCGGCGGGTATCCGCTTTTCACGCTCGTTTATTACGAGTCGGGATTGCGGCAGCGGCGGACGTTCTCGGATATGGACGAAGCCAAGCTTGAGGCGGATAAAATTGCGGACCGCCTTGAGCGTGGTCAGAGGGAAATAATAAAACTCAAGGATTCCGACGCCGAGGGCTACGTTCACGCCGTCCGGGATCTCGCCCCTTTTGGTATCCCGCTGCACGTCGCAATCGGTGAATACATCAAAGCGACAAAGGCGCTCGACGGACGCGGGACCGTGCTGGAGGCGTGCAAGGAATTTGCGGCCCGGGCTTCGACGGGTGCCAAGAAAACGGTTTGTGAAGTAATCACCGAATTTCTAAAGGCCAAAGAGGATGATGGCATGAGCACGCGCTATCTCATGACTCTCCGCGCGAGTCTCGCCCCTCTCCCTGCAGATGCCGGTGCAAAGGTCCGGCGGCGTAACAGTTTCGGAGAAAGCTTCAAGACCTACATTGAAACCATCCGCGCGAATCAGATTGAGGATTGGTTACGGGCGCGCAAGGTCGGACCGCGCACCCGCTGGAATCTGCTCCTGACAATCCGCACGCTTTTTAACTACGCAAAGAGCCGTGGGTATCTGTCGAGGGGGGAACCCACCGAGGCGGATGAAGTGATGAAGCCGAAGCTTAACGCGCCCGAAATCGGGATCTTCACCCCCGCCCAGTTGACGGCGCTTTTTCGCGGGAGTGATCTTCACCCAGCTCATGCGGAGTATCAGCTTTTCATCGCCATCGGTGCCTTTACCGGATTGCGGACGGAGGAAATCAAACGCCTTGAATGGGAGGACATCCAATCAACCCGGGGCGTGGTCGAAGTGAAGGCCCGGAATTCAAAAACAAAGCGGCGCCGACTGGTTCCAATCAATTCCGCTCTCACGGCCTGGCTCGCCCTTTATCCTGCCGGATCCGGAAAAGTTTTCAGCCGTCCACGCGCCGAAGAAAGGGCGCATCTTTACGCAGAACGTCTTGGCGTGAAGTGGCCCCCGAATGGATTGCGACACAGTTACGCGACGTATCGAGTCGGCGTTACGCAGGATATGCCGAGGGTTGCGCTTGAGATGGGGAACTCACCCGCAATCATCGAGCGGTTCTATAAAGAACTGGCAACCGAATCAGAGGCAAAAGCGTGGTTCGCAATCATGCCTAAGCAGCCCGCGAACGTCGTGGCGATGAAGGGGGCGGCATGAGGAAGACTAAACCACCCCAGCGCACACCCATCACCCTCGATGCGAAGACATATGCCGAAATCGAGGCCCGTTGCCGGAAATTCCGGGACGTCACCCCGGAGATGATAATTGCCGCCCATTTCGACACGGCAGAGGATGAGATGGACCAGAGAGAAGCGCTGAATAACTGGCTCGAACACACGGAAGAGGGAATCGAAAAAAACCTTGGTGTAGAGAAGTGCGCCCCTTCCGGGGGCCCCGTCTTACGCCTCCGCAAACCCGGCACCATGGAAGAGTATCGACGCACCGAACAGGGCGGCATGAATCCAATCGAGAAACTCATCCGGGAATCGATGGAAAAAAAGGGTGTCAAAGGCGTGGTGCTTAAGGACCTGATGCGCGATGAATCACTGGCGAAGCTGTTCGCCGATCTCCCTGATTTAAAGCGCAAGCTCGGCACGCTCGTGATTGACGCCTGCACCAGCGGAGACCTTAACTTCGCTGAAACAGTCCGCAAAGCGGTCAAGAGCATGGACGCAGTGTTCCATCGCAACCTTGAATTTGTGCTATTGGAAAAGGTGCTGCGCTTCATCGCCAAGGATCCGCGGTTCGCAGGGGAATTTAATTCAAGCGGCCCGAAGCCAAAAGGCGTTAAGGAGGCTCGGGAAATTATTTCCACGGAGTGCAACAACGGCATGAAGCTTAAAGAGATGCAATGGCGGCGGATTAGAGCAGCGATGAACTTACAATATCCGGCAGAAAAAGTGGGTCGCAAAGTGGGTCGCCCCGCGGCAAAGAAGTCACGAAAAGGGTAAATCAATGACTTAGTTTATCGGCGGGAAATGGCGTTTGGTGGCGTCATGCAAGCACAAATCGCTGACAACCACCTATCGAACTGGAAGCCGATAGCTCAACGGCTCTCCCTGAGTGAACGCGCCTTTTGGCGTGCGGTCCACGAAGGCGGGCTTCCCTATATCAAAATCAATTCCCGCGTCTTGCGGTTCCGTTGGAGCGACGTGGAGCACTGGCTCGCCAACCGGAGTAGGGGGGAAGCCTAGCAAAAGGCAAAA